>JBAVTM010000028.1:0-27316 GCA_049696195.1 Desulfuromonadaceae bacterium
CTACAACACTCCCCTTCATGCCGAGATTCCGTGCCTGAATAAGCAGGCATTCGCGCAGATCACGAGCCGCGACTCCGGGAGGATCAAATTCCTGAATGCATTCAAGCACGTCCTGGACATCCTCTTCCGTTGCAGAACTTGCCGCTGCAATTTCCTGGATGGACGCCCGCAGATAGCCATAATCATCCACATTGCCGATGATCACCTCACCCACACGAACATCCATCTCGGAGTACTGCCCCATATGGAGCTGCCACAACAGATGATCGATCAGGGTACCTTTTTTTGTCAGCAGATTCTCAAAGGAGGGGCGTTCATCTTCACCGCCATACTGCTGCTCCCCGGAGCTGTAGTTGTAACCATCGAGGTAGCTGTCCCAGTCCCGCAGAGTTTCCTCGCCGGTTTCAACCTCGTGAAAATCCGCGCTGTCCTGAAGTGGCTCATGTTCCTGCTCCGCCACCTCAAGTGTGTCGGGCTCGCGGACCTCTTCCTGTTCGGTGGATTCTTCAAGGAGCGGGTTCTCCTCCAGTTCCTGAAGAACGAGATCCTGGAGTTCCAGGCGTGTCAACTGAAGCAGCTTGATAGCCTGCTGCAACTGGGGAGTCATCACCAGCTGCTGGGACATTTTCAGTTGTTGGCGCATCTCCATTGCCATGAAGCAGTGTCCTCAAACCCGGTAAGGGAATTCATGCATTGTCGGTTATATAAATCAAAGCCGGAAGTCTTTACCCAGATAGATCTCTTGAGCTTTTTTACTCGCTGCAATCTCGTCCGGAGTGCCGTGTTCAAGCACGACACCACCGCTCATAATATATGCAGAATCACAGACTCCCAGTGTTTCCCGGACGTTATGATCCGAAATCAATACACCGATATTTTTACTTTTGAGAGAAATGATCAACCCCTGTATATCGGCGACGGCAATCGGATCAATCCCTGCGAACGGCTCGTCAAGCAGAATGAAGGCGGGGTTTGTTATCAGTGCCCGGGCAATTTCAACCCGTCGCCGTTCCCCGCCTGAAAGCGCATACCCCTTGGATGAAGCGATGTGGGTAATGGAAAATTCCTCCAGCAACTGTTCCATCCTCTCCCGACCACGGCGCCTGTCGGGCTCGACCGTTTCGATAATCGCCATCAGATTATCAGCCACCGACAGTTTGCGAAAAACAGAGGCTTCCTGCGGAAGATAGCTGATGCCGCGCCGTGCTCGCCGATACATCGGGAGCGCCGTTATCTCTTCATCACCCAGAAAAACCTGGCCGCCGTCCGGCTCTACCAGTCCTACCACCATATAAAAGGTCGTTGTCTTGCCGGCGCCGTTCGGACCCAGCAAACCGATTACTGATCCGGATGTAATCGAAATATCCACACCACAGACTACCTGACGGCTGCCGTAGGTCTTCTTGAGAGCTCTTGTCCAGAGTTTCGAAGAATCAGCGACTTCCGGCATCATTCTTCCTTGCAGGCGGATTAATGATCGCTTCGACACGTGCTTTCGGATCACCACCGCTTGACACTTCACTCTTGTCATCATCAACGGAATAGGTAATCACTTTCCCGCTGATGCTATCCCCCCCCTGTACAACCCGGGGAGAACCGGTCAGAACAATACGGCCGTTGCGACTGTCATAAACCGCCTGGTCGGCAAAGCCGGTTCTGTTTTGCTGGATAATCCTGACATTCCCGGCCGCTTCAACTTTTTCCACAGCTTCGCTTTTATCCGCATAACTGACGACGAGTTTGTCGGCAAAAATGGTTATATCGCCCTGTTTCGCAACAACCTTACCGGAGAAAATCGCCGTTTTACCTTTGTTGTCGGCACTCATCTCATTGGATTTAATGGTAATCGGCAGGCTTGAACGATCCTTGTGAGCCGTGGTTTCGGCTGGAATCGCCGATGCCGGAAACAGGCACCACAAGCAGATCAATGCTATGCAGAGCAGTTGTGATTTAATCATGTAACACCCAATCCGGACGAACCGAAACAAAATCCATAACGCAAAGACGCCAGTAAGGTCATGTAAACAACTTCTTGATCACTCAAAGGCTCACGCTGCAAGGACTAAGCGCTTAATTCATAACAATTGAAGCATCGACCGAAGAATAAAAACGGGCGCGCTGGTTCTTGACACCCAAATCCATCCCTACCGCGGTAAGCTGTAATCTTTGTTGGCGGAAGATCACCGGGTCTGCCGTTGAAAATCGGGAGGTTGCCCCCGTATATACGATCGAATCGGTTTTAAAACTGGCCCCGTCTTCGGTGGAGACGTGGACATGACCTTTCAGCCTGACACTCTTTGCGGAGCTGGAATATTCGCCGCGGTCGGCGGTAGCGGTTACCGCCCCTTGAGACCGGGTATGCTGAAATTCCATCCGGATATCCGAGAGATATGCCGTATCTCCCCTTTTATCGTAGTCAACCCGTTCTGCAACGAGTTCCCATACAACCAGCCCACCCTGTATTTCTGAAAAACGGGCCTTTTTCAGGGCAACATCTATATTGTGGGGAAGCTGCGGACCGGCCGACAGCTCCGGCGGAGCCGATCCTTCAGGACCATTCCGAAGAACGACGACCGCGATACTGATAACAGCCGCGATCACAAGAAGTGCCAGCAAAGGTCTGATATAAACGGGCGACATCATAATAGGAGGGAACTATACCATTGAGGAGCTGGATCTGTCCAGCACAACGTGACAGGATTTATTTTTTTGGCACAGAGATTGTATGGTTTCCATTCGGAAGTTCATAGCGGGCAACAACCTCGTCCCACAGGCCCCGACCTTTCAGAATCAGATCGCATACTTCACGCACCGCGCCCCTTCCGCCGGCAAGGGACGTCACATAGTGGGCTGCATTGCGGGCATCGATCAGCGCATCAGCCGGAGCCGCAGCAAAAATTACGCGCCGCATGACCGGAACATCTATGACATCATCCCCCATATAGGCAATCTGACTGTCGATAAGACCGGTTCTCCGCTTTACATCGAGGTAGCTCTCGATTTTTTTCAGCGCTCCCTGATAAAGCAGCTCAATCCCGAGTTCTCTGGCCCTGATATCAACGACCGGCGAGGTGCGGCCGGTAATAATGCCGACTTCAATGCCATGCCGCTGCAGCATCTTGATGCCATGCCCGTCCTTGACATTGAATACTTTGGTTTCCACCCCGTTGGCGTCATAGAGAATGCCGCCATCGGTCATAACGCCATCGACATCCAGCAATAACAGGCGGATATCCGCAAGCTTGTCATTCATCAGGCGATACCGGCCTTGAGTATATCATGCAGGTGAATGATGCCGCACGGTGCGGGGCTCCGATCATCCTCAAAAACAAACAGAGAGGTAATCGCGCGCTGCTCCATGATCTGCAGGGCAGCAGCGGCAAGCTCCGACCGTTTGATGCGCAGCGGGCCATGTTTCATGATTTCCGAGGCTCGCTGGTTGAGGATGTCATATCCCTTTTCCAGCGACCGGCGCAGGTCTCCATCCGTAATAACGCCTTTCAACCCGCCGCTTGAATCGCAGACACCGGTCACTCCGAGCCCCTTATCGGTGATCACGAACAGGGCCTCCTTCATCAAGGTATCTTCCTGCACCAGAGGAACCGCTGTGCCGGAGTGCATCAGGTCTTCAACCCTCAGAATCAGCTTTTTACCGAGCGCCCCACCGGGGTGAAAGATTGCAAAATCTTCCGCCTTGAAGCCGCGGCGAACCAGCAGTGCGACGGCCAGAGCGTCCCCCATTGCCAGAGTGGCGGTCGTGGACGCAGTAGGAGCCAGTCCAAGCGGACAGGCCTCCTCCGAGACGGAAACATCCAGAAAAACATCGCTGGAACGGGCCAGATTTGATGCCGGATTGCCGCTCAACGCCACCAGATGCGCTCCCAGACGTTTAATCGAGGGGAGAATTCTCAGGATTTCTTCCGTTTCACCACTGTTTGAAATGGCGATCACGACATCACCCTTCATGATCATTCCCAGATCACCGTGGATTCCTTCCGCCGGATGCAGAAAGAAAGCCGGGGTGCCGGTGGAAGCCATGGTGGAGGCGATTTTCTGCCCGACCAGGCCGGATTTGCCCATCCCGCTGACGATCACCCG
This sequence comes from Desulfuromonadaceae bacterium, assembly GCA_049696195.1. Taxonomy (GTDB): domain Bacteria; phylum Desulfobacterota; class Desulfuromonadia; order Geobacterales; family Pseudopelobacteraceae; genus JACRCG01. The sequence goes on from JBAVTM010000028.1 coordinate 4,099, forward strand.
GCCCGGACTCGACAATATCAGGTCAATCGCCCGCTCGAACGAACCGTCAATGCGGTCGGCCATGGCAGAGAGAGCCAGCGCCTCAACCCGGATTACCCGACGCGCCTCTTCGATAACAGTCATGCCGTCGGCCTCTGTTTAATAACGTGATCAAGTGCTTTCAGGGTTTTCAGCAGTCCCGGAAGTTCGCTCAGCGGAATCGAATTGGGGCCGTCACAGAGCGCATTGTCAGGGTCTTCATGCACCTCCATGAAGATGCCGTCAATTCCGGTCGCAACAGCCGCCCGCGACAGATACTCCACAAATTCGCGCTGACCTCCCGAACTATCCCCCTGGCCGCCCGGGAGCTGCACACTGTGAGTAGCATCAAATACCACCGGATAACCGGTAGAGCGCATGACCGGAAAACTGCGCATGTCCACCACCAGATTGTTATAGCCGAAAGAGGCGCCGCGCTCGGTAAGGATGATATTCTCGTTGCCGCTGGCGGCAATTTTTCCGGCGACATTTTTCATGTCCCACGGGGCCAGAAACTGCCCTTTTTTTACGTTGATAACCCGACCGCTCTTGGCAGCCGCCACCAGCAGATCGGTCTGACGGCAGAGAAAAGCGGGAATCTGGATGATGTCCAGCACCTCGGCCGCCGGTAGAATCTGCTCGATGGAGTGAACATCCGAGATCACCGGAACACAAAGCGCCTCCTTGACTTTGCGCAGAATGGCAAGCCCTTCCCGCAGACCCGGCCCACGGTAGGCATTGATCGAAGTACGGTTGGCCTTGTCGTAGGAAGCCTTGAAAATCAGGGGAATTGAAAGACCATTGCAAATAGTCATCAGTCGTTCGGCATGCCGCAGCGTTGCGGTCTCATTCTCGATCACGCATGGCCCGGCAATCAGAACCAGTGGACGATTGTTACCAATCATCACATTTCCTGATAAAATTTCTCTCGTCATGGTCTACCCCTTGTTTCTCTGCGCCAATGAAGCGGCGATAAAGGCTCTGAAAAGCGGATGCGGCACCAGCGGTTTGGACTTGAACTCGGGATGGAACTGGCACGCAAGAAACCAGGGATGATCCCCAATCTCAACCACTTCGACCAGGTCTTTATCCTTATACACACCCGACAGGATAAGACCTTTTTTTATCAGCAGATCACGGTACGCGTTATTGAACTCGTAACGGTGGCGGTGACGTTCCGAGATTTCAGCCTGATTATACGCGGCATGGGCGAGCGTCCCCTTAACGATTGAACAGGGAAAAGCCCCCAGACGCATGGTGCCCCCCTTTTTGCTGATCGATTTTTGCTCCTCCATCAGATGAATCAGCGGCTCCCCCCCCTCCGTGCAGAATTCGCTCGAACAGGCTTCTTTAATACCGCAAACATTACGGGCAAACTCGACTACCGCCATCTGCATTCCGAGACAGATTCCGAAGAAAGGGATCTTCTGCGTACGTGCGTACTTGATCGCCTTGACTTTTCCTTCCGTGCCGCGTTCACCAAAGCCGCCAGGGACGAGAATTCCGTCGATATCCTCAAAATGTCCGTCAACGCCGTCACGTTCAATCTTTTCAGCATCGATATATTTCAGGGAAACCCGGCAATCGTTGCCGATACCACCGTGCGTCAGCGCCTCAGCCAGTGATTTGTAGGACTCGGTCAGATCGACATACTTGCCGACAATCGCGATACGCACCTCTCCGTTGCTGGGGTGGCGCAGTTTTTCCACCACATCCTGCCATTTGGTCAGATCAGGCGCCTTGGTCCAGATATTCAGCTTTTCGACGACCTGGTCATCCAGATGCTCCTTGTTAAGCGCCTGCGGCACCGCATAAATATGTTCGGAATCGACAACCGGAATAACGTCCTTTTCCCCGACATTACAGAACAGTGCGATCTTCTTCTTCATATCGTCCGGAAGATCGCGCTCGCAGCGACAGAGCAGAATGTCCGGCTGGATACCGATCTTGCGCAGTTCCATGACCGAATGCTGGGTCGGCTTGGTCTTCAGCTCTCCGGCGGTGCGGATGTAGGGCACCAGCGTAACGTGGACATACAGGGCGTTCCCCGGCCCGCGGTCAAAGCGGAACTGACGGATCGCTTCCAGAAACGGCAGTGATTCAATGTCGCCAACGGTCCCGCCGATCTCGACAATCGCCACATCGGCACCCTTGGCGTTTTCAATGATCTTCTGCTTGATCTCGTCGGTTATGTGCGGAATGACCTGAACCGTACCGCCCAGATAGTCGCCGCGGCGCTCTTTGGTGATGACGGAAAAATAGACCTGGCCGGTCGTAAAATTGCTTTTTTTGGAAAGAACGGCATTCGTAAAGCGCTCGTAATGCCCGAGATCAAGATCGGTTTCGGCTCCGTCATCGGTAACAAAGACCTCACCATGCTGAAAGGGTGACATGGTGCCGGGATCGACGTTGATGTAGGGGTCAAGCTTCTGCAAGGTGACCCGCAATCCGCGCGCTTCCAGGAGCGCCCCCAGCGAAGCCGCCGCCAATCCCTTGCCGATCGATGAAACAACGCCTCCGGTGATAAATACAAACTTGGTTTTCATGGTATCTGCTCCTGAATATCAATCGATAAATAATAAATTCTATTTTAAGAGTTTTCGATATTGTTCCTGCGCTTTAAGTAAATCATCGGGGGTATCCACGCCAATCGACTCGAATTCGGTCTCAACAACCCGTATTTTAACACCATTCTCGATCGCGCGCAGCTGTTCCAGCTTCTCGGATATTTCCAGAAACGTCGCCGGCATCGCGGCAAATTTCAAAAGAAAATCACGGCGATATACGTACAGTCCGACATGTTTGTAACAGAGCAGCTTGCCGCTGCAGAATGATTCATCCTTCAAATCCTTCCATTTATCGCGAAAAAAAGGGAGCGGCGAGCGGGAAAAATAGAGGGCGTTGCCACTGGTGTCGGTCACCACCTTGACCACATTGGGGGACAGAAAATCGTGCAGACACTTGATGCGTGACTTGACGGTCGCCATCAGAAGATCGGCCTCTACAAGAAGGGGCTGGATAGCAAGGTCGATCATAGCCGGGTCAATCAACGGCTCATCACCCTGGAGGTTGACGATTATGTCCGAATCCAGTCCGGCAGCCACTTCTGCCAAACGGTCGGTGCCCGTTTCATGACCGGTTGAGGTCATGATCGCTTCTCCTCCGATGGCGCTGACAGCATCAGCGATGCGCAGGTCATCAGTGGCAACAATAACCCGACCCACCAGCCTTGACTGAGCGGCTCGCTGGTAGACATGCTGGATCATCGGACGGCCGTCGATTTCTGCCAGAGCCTTGCCGGGAAAACGTGTTGATGCATAACGGGCAGGGATAACCGCTGTAATTTTCATGCCGGAGTAACCTTTTGCATAACGGGAATGATGACGAAAACGTCAGGTGTCCTGTGGTAGGACGTAACAAGCTACATCAAAAGAACGGGGGTGTCAAGAAGCGAACGCGGGAGTGCAACCGGGATAATAGTTGATTCACATCGGCTAGTTATAGAGCGGACCACTAATTACAGATAGTGCCAAAGTGCTCTATTAGCATCAGAAACCTCCCTGGTTTGCTGTTCTACATCCGGAAGCGACTCCTGCACGGATTTAAGCGCAGCGTCTTTTGCTGCTGTTTCAACAGGGGGAACCATATCGCAATTTTGATCGTATAAAAACTATCGAAAGTCCTCCGTTTCTCCGTGTTTCAAATGCTTTTCATGGCTTGAAATCTTTCTTCGTCGAGATCACAAAATCCCTTCCAGCGGCGTCCTTCAGGTGACAGCTGAAACAGTTCGCCACCGGATCGATGCCGCTCGGTTTGCCGTCAGCGGCGAAACCGGCAAAAAGCCAGCCGCCTGTTGCCGCCTGCCGCTTGTCCTTCTGCATCAGTACAATCATATTTTTGGGGCCGTCCACAGCCGGGTTGTCCTTGATATTGAAAAATTCAACAACGATGCGGCTCCCTTCGGCAAACCTGTTGTCGGCCAGATAGCCTCTCTGCGCCTTTTTGTCGGCATAAATGTAATGGATGCCGTAAAAAAGCGAGTTTTTGTCGGTGACAACCTTGCGTTCGCTTTTTTTCCAGGCGGTGTACCCTTTGGGAAGTGCGGAGGAAGCTGCCTGGGAAGTAACGGCGGCAAGGCAGAGGAACAAAAGGGACAAAAGAGCAACGGTTGATTTCATGGTGGATCGCCTCCGGTTTTTTTTGTGGTGGACACTATATCATCACCACCCTTTTTGTCACGCACCGATATACCTGCAGAGCCGGAGAGGGATTTTTAGTTCCGGCACGGAAATCGAGAAATAGCGCGGCGGCGTACACCGGTACGCCGCACAAGGCAAGGCCGAACATTGACGCCGCCAGGGCGGAAAAAACATTTCCGGACAGAAACCGGTTGGTAAAGCCTGCAACAATATTGACCTGACCGCAAGAGTGGGGTAGTTTGTAAAACTACTTTTTGTCTTCGAGGAATCGACCGTACATGCAGAGACCTTCCTGGGATCAATATTTCATGGACATCACCCGTCTGGTGGCGACCCGTTCCTCCTGCCTGCGACGACAGGTGGGGGCGCTGCTGGTCAAGGATCGCAACATTCTCGCCACCGGTTACAACGGCGTTCCTTCGGGAATTACCCATTGTGAGGTGGCCGGCTGCCTGCGCGAACGACTCAAGGTACCTTCCGGCGAACGCCACGAACTCTGCCGGGGTCTGCACGCCGAGCAGAACGCCATCATCCAGGCCGCCAAGCATGGTACAAACATTAACGGCGCCACCCTGTACTGCACGACCATGCCCTGCATTATCTGCACGAAAATGATTATCAACGCCGGGATAACCAGGGTGATCTACGATGAGGGATATGCCGATGAGCTGGCCCGTGAGATGATCGCCGAGGCGGACATAGAGGTGCTCCATTTTACAACCGAAAAAGGCGAAACTCCATGAAATGTCCGTTCTGCGGCAATCCAGACAGCAAGGTAATCGATTCGCGCCCCGACAAGGGGGGCACGGCCATCCGCCGCCGCCGTGAATGCGAGGAATGCTCCAAGCGCTTTACCACACACGAACGGGTGGAAGAGATGCTGCCGCAGGTCTGCAAGAAGGACGGCCGCCGGGAACCGTTCGACCGCATGAAGATTATCTCCGGCATCAAGAAGGCCTGCGAAAAGCGCCCCATCCCGGTAGAAGACATCGAACACATGGTCGATCGCCTCGAAGCGCGCCTGCAGGAGTCGACGGATAAAGAGATATCAACAACCGCCATCGGCGAATGGATCATGAAGGAACTGCACGGCATGGATGAAGTGGCCTACGTTCGCTTCGCCTCGGTCTACCGCTCGTTCCGTGACATCGGCGAATTCATGCAGGAGTTGCAGGATCTATTAAAAAGATAACCCAAAACAAACAATGTTGAATGTTGAATTATGGATGTTGAATTCAATTCAAAATTCATAATCCAAAATTCAAAATTTTATTTATTTGAAAGTTTCCCATGACCACCACCGACACAAAATACATGAAACGCGCCCTGAGCCTGGCTCGCAAGGGGATTGGAAAAACATCGCCAAATCCGGCGGTGGGCTGCGTGATAGTCAAGAACGGAACGATCATCGGCGAGGGGTGGCATAAACGGGCCGGAGGGCACCATGCCGAGATTCATGCCCTGGAAATGGCCGGTGCCCGGGCACGGGGGGCGGATGTTTATGTTACATTGGAACCCTGCAGCCATACCGGCAAGACTCCCCCCTGCAGCGAAGCGCTGATCCGGGCGGGAGTCAAACGGGTTGTAGCCGGCATGCTCGATCCAAACCCGCTTGTCAGCGGCGGCGGACTCGCTGCACTTATGCTGGCCGGCATCGAAACGGCCTGCGGGATATGTGAGGATGACTGCCGCGCCATCAATCTTCCGTTCATCAAGCATGTAACGACCGGTATCCCCTATGTCACCTACAAATGCGCCATGACCCTGGACGGCAACATCGCCACGATCACCGGAGAATCCCGCTGGATAAGCTGCGAGAAATCGCGGAAATACGTGCACCGGATGCGTTCTCACATGGATGCGGTCATGGTGGGGGTCGACACGATCATCGCCGACAACCCCCGCCTGACGGTGCGGCATGTTCGGGGGAAAAATCCGTTGCGAGTGGTTGTGGACACGCGGCTGCGAACTCCTGAGAGCGTTAACGTTCTGAATGATCAGCTTTCGTCTGGGACTATCATCGCCACCACGGAAAGCGATCAGGGCAGACATCTCCCCTACCTCAAACAGGGCGCAACCATATTGGTCTGCGATGAATATGACGGCCGCGTTTCCATGAAAGACCTGCTGCAGAAGCTGGGGGCAATGGGCGTGCAGTCCATTCTGCTCGAAGGGGGAAGCCGCCTGGCTGGAAACATGCTGCAGCTCGGCGTGATCGACGAACTGGTGTTTTTCGTGGCGCCAAAGATCATCGGCAACAACGGCTTTGCGCCCTTTACCCTGGAGGGGATCACCAGTATGGCGCAGGCCATCAAACTAAACTTCACCGACGTATGCCGCATCGGTTCAGACCTTGTCGTGACCGCCCGGCCGGAGCATGTATGTTCACCGGATTGATCGAAACTATCGGCCGGGTAACGGCCTGTGAAAGACGTGGCGCGGCGGCGGTATTGACGTTAACCACCACCCTGCCGGTATCAGAGATCGCCATCGGTGATTCGGTGGCCGTCAACGGCGCCTGCCTGACGGTAACTGCAAAGCGGGAGGCAGCCCTGACCTTTGATGTCTCGCCGGAGTCGCTGGCCGGCACCACCATCGGCAGCCTGCGAAGCGGCCACAGCGTCAACCTTGAGCGCGCCATGCGACTGGGCGACAGGATGGGAGGGCACATTGTCACCGGCCATATCGACTGCATCGGGACTCTGACGCGGACCAGCGAAACCTCCGGCAACCGCATCCTCGAATTCAGCCTGCCGCCTGAACATGCCCGTTATCTTGTGTCCAAGGGATCTGTGGCAATCGACGGCATCAGCCTGACGGTCAACACCGTCACAGCAGCCGGCTTTTCGGTCAACATCATCCCGCTCACCCAGTCATCAACGACTCTGGCCACCCTGAAGATCGGTGACAACGTCAATTTGGAAACCGATATCATCGGCAAGTATGTGGAACGTCTGGCCCAACCGTGGAAAAAGGGAGGAAATGTAAGTATGCAGCTCCTCGCCGAGAATGGATTTTTGTAATTACAGGGTCAGGAAAGTCAACTTTTCCTGATCCTTGCCCCTTAACCCTAACGTTATGAAAGGAACAATCATGTCTGTAGCAACGATAGAAGCAGCAATCGAGGATATCCGCCAAGGAAAGATGGTCATACTGGTGGACGACGAGGACCGTGAAAACGAGGGGGACCTGACTCTGGCAGCCGAAGCGGCCACCCCCGAAAACATCAATTTTATGGCTAAACATGGCCGCGGTTTGATCTGTCTGACCCTGACGGCGGAAAAGTGCGATCAGCTGGATTTGCGACCGATGGTGCGTGACAACACATCACCATTTGAAACCGCTTTCACTATTTCCATCGAAGCAAAACATGGCGTCACCACCGGCATCTCAGCCGCCGACCGCGCCCACACCATCATTACGGCTGTGGCGGAAGGTGCATCATCAAAGGATCTGGTCAGTCCCGGCCATGTTTTCCCGCTCAGGGCCAAACCGGGCGGAGTACTGGTGCGTACCGGACAGACCGAAGGTTCGGTCGACCTGGCACGCCTGGCGGGGCTCAAGCCTGCCGGGGTGATTTGCGAGATCATGAACGACGACGGTACGATGGCACGCATGCCCGAACTGAAAAAATTCGCCAAAGAGCACGGCATCAAGATCTGCACGATTGCCGACCTGGTGGCCTACCGCCTCAAAAACGAGATTCTGGTGCGCACAGTGGCCGAGGCCCATCTCCCCTCCCGCTACGGCGGCGACTGGAGGGCCATCGCCTTTGAAAACGATGTTGACAAACAGGATCACCTGGCTCTGGTCAAGGGAGACGTCGGCACGGGAGAACCTGTGCTGGTACGGGTGCATTCCGAATGCCTGACCGGCGATGTACTGGGCAGCCAGCGCTGCGACTGCGGCGAGCAGCTGCACAGCGCCATGGAAATGATCGAGAAGGAAGGGCGAGGCGTCATTCTCTACATGCGTCAGGAGGGACGCGGCATCGGCCTGGTCAACAAGCTCAAGGCCTATGAACTTCAGGACAGGGGACGCGATACTGTTGAAGCCAATCTGGAGCTGGGCTTCAAGGCAGACCTGCGCGACTACGGCATAGGTGCCCAGATGCTTGTGTCGCTTGGTATCCGCAAGATGCGGCTGTTGACCAACAATCCCAAGAAACTGATCGGACTGCAGGGTTATGGCATTGACATCGTCGAGCGGGTCTCCATCGAGGCGGTCGCCACAAAAAGCAACAAGGGCTACCTCAAAACCAAGCGCGACAAGATGGGACACCTGCTGGAGAACCTGTGATGCGCATCCTTCTGCACACCTGTTGCGGTCCCTGCGCACTCTTCCCGCTGCAGCAGCTGCGGGCAGCCGGTCACCATGTGACCGGTTTTTTCTATAACCACAATATTCACCCCTATCAGGAATATGCCCGGCGCCGGGATACCGCCATTCACATGGCAGAGCAAGAAGCAATGCCGCTGATAGTGCGGGACGACTATGATATGGAAGATTTTCTGGCGCATGTCGCAGCTGAACCGGACAAACGGTGCAGCTACTGCTATGCATCACGTCTGCGGGCGGCTGCAGAGGCGGCTGCCAAAGGAGGCTTTGAAGCTTTCACCGCATCGCTGCTCTACAGCAGATATCAGAAGCATGATGAAATCAGGAAATTGGGGGAACAGATCGGGAGCCAGTACGGAGTGGAATTTTACTATCAGGACTTTCGAGCGGGATGGCAGGAAGGAATCCGCCTTTCAAAGGAGCGGGGACTGTACCGCCAGCAGTACTGCGGTTGCATCTACAGCGAAAAAGAACGGTATCTGCCAAAAACTGAACCGGCATGAACGGACCGGGGCGCGTTCTCATACTTGCCGGGCTTATCCTGCTGGCCGCCGGAGTGCTTCTTTCCTTCGCGCCCAAGTTTCCCACCTGGCTCGGCAGACTTCCGGGGGATTTCAGCTTCAAGCACGGCAACTTCAGTTTTTATTTTCCTCTCGCAACCTGCCTGCTGCTCTCGGCAATTCTGTCGTTCATCCTCTGGCTGTTCAAAAAATAAACTGTTTCCATCCGGAACGGTTAGACAAAAAAAAGCCCGTGTTACCACGGGCTTTTTTTGTTGTGCAGTGTGTGAAATGTCACTTACGCATGGATAGCACTTACGGGGCAAGTATCAACGCACGCTCCGCAGTCGATACAGGTATCGGCATCGATAACACGCTTCGAACCCTGTTCGCTGATAGCGTTAACGGGACAGGAATCCTCGCATGCCGCACAGTTTGTGCAATCATCAGTAATAGTATGGGACACAGTTTCACCTCCTTGTTAGATTAGCCTCCCAGATGGAACGCAGAATTCAATTTACTATACCGTTTTTTAAATGTCCAGCAAAGAAATCTCCCTCCGACAAATCCACCGGCATATATTTTGTTGAATTCATTTCCTGTTCCGTGTATATATCAAAAACAGTTTTATTACAGCTAGTTATTTTAGTTTCGATGTTATTTTTTTACTGATATTATAACCAGGCACGCGCTTATTTGAGGGGGACACACATGATTATCATGGCACTAAACTGCGGCAGCTCATCGGTAAAATACCAGCTTTTCGATTGGCAGAAAATGGAAGTTGTCGCCAAGGGAATGGTAGAACGGGTAATTATCGGCGGCTCGTTTATCATGCATGAAATTCCCGGTCGTGAAAATTATCATCACGAACAGGACTGCGCCAATCACCAGGAAGCGATCGATCTGCTCATCAAAACGGTTACAGATCCAATCCATGGTGTCCTGAAAAGCGTCGACCAGATATCCGCAGTCGGTCATCGGGTCGTGCATGGCGGAGAAAAATTCACCTGTTCCGTCATGATCGACGAAAGAGTGCTGGATGCCGTAAAAGAGGTACAGCACCTGGCTCCGCTCCATAACCCACCGAACATCGAGGGAATTGAAGCCGCCCAGGCCCTGATGCCGACCATCCCGCATGTTGCCATTTTCGACACCGCCTTTCATCAGACGATGCCCGAGCACGCCTACATCTATCCGCTCCCCTATGAATGGTATGAGCAGCACCAGGTGCGGCGCTACGGCTTCCACGGCACCTCGCACCTCTATGTTTCAAAGCGCGCAGCCGCTCTGCTCGGCAAGGATCCCAAAGACACGAACATCGTTACGATGCATATCGGCAACGGTGTTTCACACTGTGCCATTAAAAACGGCATTTCAGTCGATACCACCATGGGCCTCACCCCGCTCGAAGGCGCGGTCATGGGCACCCGCTGCGGCGATATCGACCCGGCCATCCCATCGTTCATGATGCAGAAAAACAACCTTTCGGCCAAGGAAATCGACAGCATCCTTAACAAAAAAAGCGGGGTCATGGGCATTACCGGTCGATTCACCGATCGCCGTGACGTCATTGAACACGCCAATGCCGGCGACAAGAGATGTCAACTGTCGCTCGATATCGAGGCGTACCGTTTGAAGAAGTATATCGGGGCCTACATGGCCGCCATCGGCAAACTTGATGCGGTCGTATTCACCGCCGGTGTCGGTGAAATGGGCGCGGTAATCCGCGAAAAGGCAATCGAAGGACTTGAACATATCGGCATCATTCTTGACCGCGAGCGAAACAAAGGCGCCATGACCCGCAAGCGGGAAACCCTGATTACCACCGATGACTCTCCGGTCAAAGTGTATGTCATTCCGACCGATGAAGAGCTGGTGTTCACGGAAGATGTCGTCGGCATTCTGAACGGCTCCTATACCGATCACATGCATTTCCAGTATTCGTTTGCAAAAGCGGATTTTGTCAGAAAATAACCGGATGAATAAGACGGATGAAGCACAAAAACCGGCGTTATGCCGGTTTTTTGTGTAAGCACAATCAGAAGGGACGCTTTCAGAACGTTTTGGTAATCTCCCGTATCAGCGACGTCGCATAGGAACCTTTCGGCAGAGTGAACTCCACCGTCACGGCATCTTCGGAAACGCTCCAGGAAAGCTCACCGGCAGGCACCCGCAGCGGTCTCCGTTCACCCTCCATCCGCAGACCACCCGGCAGATCAAAAAGAGGCAGATCCACCCCCGCCCGCGCCAGGATTTCACCTTCAAGCTCTCCCGCCGCACCTTCGGGACGCTTCATCTTGCAGCCGAACATCGGCCCGCTGGCCGATATTTCAAACAGATCAGCCCTCCCCTGCTCGGCAGCCGCATCTTCGACCAGAAAGCAGGCGCCATTGACATGTTTGATGGCCAGATCACCGGTCATCAACCGGTCAATGCCGTCAATCCGCTCCGCCACACTCCGATCGAACAGGGAAGATTGAAGTGCCGAAAGATACAGCTTTTTCAGGCGAGGATGAACGGCGGAAAACGCTTTCTCGTATTCTCCGGGTCGGGCAACCAGACGCTGCAGCACGTCGCGCTCGCTGCGGCAATGGCGCGGGAACAGACGGAGCGCTTCGCTGAGCGCCCCCTGCCGATAGGCACCAATAGCGGCGGACCATTCCTCATCCCGCACCGCGTCAGGTTCGCCGATCAGGCGGTCCACGCAGTCGCGCCAATCACGTCGCAGCATCGCCGCGCCGATCAGATGTGAATTACCCTGCGCGCCGTAGCGCTGGTAGCCGAAGTAGTTCGGCACCCCACGTTTCCCCACTACCGCCAGAATTGCCGGGACCAGTTGAGATACGGATCCGGAAACACCCCGGATGACGACACGAAAGCGGTTCCCCCTGAGATGCCCCAGCTTGAGTTTGTTGGAGTGACGCTCCGCCGAAAGGACTCTGACGCCGTCCAGTTCCAGGGCAAGAGCCTTTTCCGGAGTGATCCGCTGGATGGAAATCGTCTGGCGGGTAATGCCGACGGCATCCTTCATGCCGGCATAGCCGACCTCGCGCTCCGGGACCTTCAGGGCCGCTGCGATGCGGCTGATCGCCTCCAGGGTCGTGATGCCCCGTTTCTCGATCGTCAGGTAGCAGTGCTCGCCGGTTCCGCAGGGGAGATAGGAGGGGACCTCCTCAACCAGGAAGTCCTCCGGCGATTCCTTGATCGTTCCGCCGATGCCGGGTATGTCGGCCGTCAGGTAGGGGTGCATCTGTTCATCCTCCCATCCGCATCATCCCGGAAACGGCTCCGGTGACAAACGCCGCCAGCCAGCAACAGTAGATCGTCAGGCTGACGCGGTGAAACAGGACGTTGACCGCTTCTGCGCGATGCAGCAGCGACGCCGTCAGCGCCAGCAGGAAATGAAATCCCATCCCCGCCAGGGAGGCGATACCGGTAATGTTATGCCACTCCGGCGCCTTGCCGTACAGAGCGGCGACCATGTTCATCTCCTGGGTCCCCAGAAAATCGCACGCAAGACCAATCCCGAAAATAGCCAGATGCTTCGGGTGCAGCCCCTGTTTGCGGCCGCTGAACACGGCCCAGGTGTAGAAGAAGAGCGCCAGATTCATCCAGATGACCGCCTTGGCCAGCATTACGAAAGCCCCCCGCATTGGCGCAGGGCTTCATACAGCACGATTCCGGCCGAGGTCGAAAGGTTGAGGCTGCGCACCTTTTCCGACGGCATCGGAATCGTGAATGATGTGTCCGGGTTGGCGTCCAGGAGCTCTTCCGGCAGCCCTTTGGTCTCCTTGCCAAAGACGATGTAATCCCCCGGCAGGAAACCGGCCTCCAGATAGCTCCGGTCGACCTTGGTGCTCAGGTAGAAGAACCGCCCATCGGATGCTGCGGCCTTCAGTGTTTCCAGATCGGGCCACAGCTTCAGGGCGACAAACTCCCAGTAATCGAGACCGGCCCGCTTGAGATAGCGGTCATCGAGGGAAAAGCCGAGCCGCCCCACCAGATGCAGAACCGTTCCGGTTGCAGCACACAAACGGGCAATATTTCCGGTATTGGGGGGAATTTCGGGTTCGATCAGAACGATATTAAATGGTTTCATGGTTCAACTGTATACCACTATTTACGGCTGCCGCGCTTGCATTTTTTTTGCTGCGGAGCTATTGTAGCGGTTCAAATTCCATAGGATCTGGAGATACGATAATGAAAATAATTGTAACTGATGAAGTTTCAGCGGAGGGACTGGCTCTCCTGACCCAGGAGCCCCGCATCAAACTGGACGTAAAGCTCGGGCTTAAAAAAGAGGAACTGCTGGCTATTATCGGCAACTATGACATCATCATCACCCGCAGCGGCACGACCGTGGACAAGGCGCTGCTGGATGCGGCCACCCGCCTGAAAATGGTAGCCCGGGCCGGAGTCGGCATCGACAATGTCGATGTTGACTATGCCAGTTCCAAAGGGGTGATCGTCGTCAACGCCCCGTTCGGCAACACCAACAGCGCCGCGGAACATACCATGGCGATGCTGCTGTCATTTTGTCGTAACGTCCCGATTGCCAACAACAGCCTGAAATCAGGCGAATGGAAACGGGGCCCATTTACCGGCCACGAATTGAAAAGTAAAGTTGCCGGAGTCATCGGCATCGGCAAAGTCGGCGGACGCGTTGTCTCCCGCCTGAAAGCCTTCGAATGCGAAGTGCTGGCCTGCGATCCTTATATCTCCGTCAAACGGGCCCATGACCTGGGGGTCAAGCTGGTGTCCCATGACGAAATCTATAAAAACTGCGACATCATCACCGTGCACACCCCGCTCACCGAAGAGACCAAAGGGATGATCGGTGCGCGTGAATTCGCCCTGATGAAAAGCGGCGTGATCGTTCTCAACGTGGCCAGAGGCGGCATTATCGAAGAGCAGGCCATGCTTGACAACCTGAACTCCGGCAAAGTGCTCGGCGGAGCATTCGATGTCTGGAGTGAAGAGCCTCCCGCAACTGATACGCTCAAACAGCTGATTGCTCACAAGAACCTGGTGGTCACTCCGCATCTTGGCGCCAACACCTTCGAGGCGCAGGTCAATGTTGCCATCGATGTATCGAAGGAAATCATCAACTATCTGGATGACAAACCGCTTGAAAACGCGGTCAACATCCCCCGTTTCGACATGGCCCTGATGGATCAGATGCGTCCGTTCCTCAATCTGATGAGCGTCATCTGCGATTTCGGCGTGCAGCTGGTCGACACGAACCTGGAAAAAGTCACCTTCGGTTTCAGCGGGGCCATCGCCCATTATGACTGTTCGCCGCTTGCCGTATGCGGCCTTACCGCTCTGTTGAACCGCAAGGTCGATCAGGATGTCAATATGGTCAACGCCACCCTGATTGCCGAACAGATGGGGATTGTCGTCGAAGAGACCAAATCGACCCAGTCCGACGCCTTCTCCAATGTCATCACCCTCACCCTTGAAGGGCAGGGAAAACGGCGACTTGTTGCCGGCACTCTCTTTGAGGGGCAGCCGCGTATCGTCCGTCTGCGCGATTACTCGATGGACTTTACCCCTGACGAACATATGCTGATGCTGAACTACGAGGACCGCCCCGGCATGATCGGCAGAATCGGCACCATCATGGGACAGCATGACATCAACATCGCCTCGATGAACCTCGGCCGCAGCGAGAAAAAAGGTGAAGCGATGGTCATCCTGTCGCTTGATTCACCCGTTCCGGCTCCGGTTGTCGATGAACTGAAGAGCGCCACCGAAGCATCCTTCATAAAAGCCCTCAAAATGAGAGCCGGAGCCTGTTCCCGCAACTGCGGCTGCGGCGTGTAACGAACAGCCGCCATGCAATTTCCCCATATCGATCCGGTCTTCCTGAGCATCGGCCCGCTCCAGTTCCGCTGGTACGGGCTGATGTACGTTCTCTCCTTTATCGCCACCTATTTCATCATCCGATCAGAAGTTACCCGCAAAAAACTGTCCCTGACGAAGGACGATGTTGCCGATCTGGTTTTTTACGGCGCCATGGGGGTCGTGCTGGGGGGGCGCACCGGTTACATCCTGTTCTACAACCTCGGCTTTTATCTGGCCAATCCGCTCAAGCTCTTTGCCGTCTGGGAAGGGGGGATGTCTTTCCACGGCGGCTTTTTGGGAGTCCTGCTCGCCTTTTGGCTCTACGCGCGGCGCAAGAAGATTCCGTTTCTGACCCTGATCGACATGGCCGCGCTTTGCGCACCGGTCGGGTTGGGACTGGGGCGAATCGGCAATTTCATAAACGGCGAATTATACGGCAGGGCAACCGATTCGGCCTGGGGGATGGTATTTCCCGGCAGTGACGGGGTTCCCAGACACCCGTCGCAACTCTACGAGGCGTTTCTGGAAGGGCTTGTGCTGTTTTTAATTGTCCGTTTTGTCTCGAAGAGATCGGTCGTGAACGGCGTGACGACCTGCACCGCTGTTGCCGGGTACGGGCTGTTCCGTTTTATCGTGGAATTCTTCCGACAGCCCGATGCCCAGATAGGGCTGTTCTTCAACCTGTTTTCAATGGGGCAGCTGCTCAGTCTGCCGATGTTCATCGTCGGAACCATTACTGCCCTGCTGCTGTCACGCCGCCAGGCAAAGCACTGATCATTCTTATAATGGAAAAAGTCTTGCAGTGAGGTATAGTGTAGGAAAATCAACCAGGAGGGTTACGAACATGATCAGTAAAAAGATGTCAGACTCGCTTAACACCCACATGAATCTGGAGCTTTTCTCCGCCCACCTGTACCTCGTCATGTCGTCCTGCGCCAATGATCTCGGGCTGAAAGGCGCCGCCAACTGGTTCTTTGTGCAGTACCGTGAAGAGATGATTCACTTCATGAAATTTTACACCTATCTGGCTGACCAGGGGGTCGTGATTTCAATGCCGGCCAGCAAGGCGGTGCCGAATAAATACAAGTCACTACTCGACATGATGCAGAAAACCCTTGCCCATGAGCAGCTGATCACCTCCTGCATCAACAACCTGAGCGAGCAGGCCGTTCAGGAAAAGGATCACGCCACCCAGATCTTCCTGCAATGGTTTGTAACCGAGCAGATCGAAGAGGAGAATAACGACCGCGACCTGATTGCCAAACTCAAACTGGTCGGTGACAACGGCCACGGCATTTTGATGATAGACGGAGAAATGGGACAGCGCCTCTTTGTTGCTCCGGTCGGCTCCCCGCTGGCTGTGTAGCGGGTTGCCGATGAAGATCCGTTTCTGCGAAAACAACAAGGGTAAGGGGAAGGTGATCCGGCGCCTTGAAGAAGAATTTCCCGACCTGAACATCAAAATGAAGAAGTGTGTCAAGCAGTGCGGCATTTGCCGTGAACAGCCGGTCGCGATCGTGGACAAGGTAAAGGTAACCGGCAGGGATGGCGATGAATTGTATCAGAAGATTATTGAGATGATACGGAAAGATACCACAGCGGAAAAGTAAAAAACCGGGCCCATCAGGGTCCGGTTTTTTTGCTTCAACTTTCAACATTCAACATTATCCGGTGCCCGTCCGCCCGCAGCTCCCCCACCACCACTTCGGCCAGACCGGACAGTTTTCCCGCCAGCAGCGGCGACAGCTCCCGGAGCGACCAGTTGCCAATCGCATATCATTCTTGATTTACAACAGAACTACTCATTCGGACGGACATGGCGGCAGCCAGAAATGAAACTGCCGTTGCATCTTTTTGTCCGGTGTTGTATCTTTTTGTCTCAAAACATCTCCCCCCCATCCCCTCCTGATTCGAAAGGTGGTGCCACAGCGGGAGTGATTACGCAGGAGATTCCCATGCCGACTATCTTCGTCTGCGACGACAAGACGGAAATTCTGCGCTATCTCGACAAGATGCTGCAGGCCAGCGGCTACCGGGTGGAGACATTTCATCGCGGAACTGATCTGCTGGCGAGGCTGGAAAGCGCCGGGGGCATGGCGTGTGACGTGATCCTGCAGGATGTGCGCATGCCCGACCTGGATGGCTTGCAGATGCTCGAACAGCTCTGCAAACGCTGGCCGGACGTACCGGTGGTAATCATGACCGCCCACGGCACGATTGATGATGCGATCAACGCGATCAAGCAGGGCGCGTATGACTACATTACCAAGCCGTTCCCCAAGGAAAAGCTGCTCGGGATGCTCCAGCGGCTGCTGGACCATCGCCGGCTGGCCAATGAAAACAGGCTGTTGCGCGAAGAGCTGCAGCGGGGAAACGGCGGAGCCGATGCGATCATCTTTCGCAGCGAAGCGTTCCGCGAGGTCTATGACCTGACCCTGCAGGTGGCCGAAAGCGATGCCAATATTCTGGTCATGGGAGAGTCCGGCACCGGCAAGGAGCTGATCGCCGGCGCCCTGCACCGCAACAGCCCGCGCCGGGACAAGCCGTTTGTCTCCCTTAACTGCGCCGTACTGTCCGACACCCTGCTGGAGAGCCAGCTGTTCGGTCATGTGCGCGGCGCCTTCACCGGCGCGGTCATGAACCAGAAAGGGCTCCTTGAGGAAGCCGACGGCGGCACGCTGTTCCTGGATGAAATCGGTGATGTCAGTCCGGCGGTACAGGCCAAGCTCCTGCGGGTCACCCAGGAGAAGGACTTCATCGTCCTGGGCTCGACCCGCACACGCAAGGTAGATGTGCGCTTCGTGGCCGCCACCAATAAAGACCTGATGAATGAGGTAAGGGAAGGACGATTCCGGGAGGACCTGTACTACCGCCTGAACGTGATCTCGATCAACCTGCCGCCACTGCGCGAGCGGCGCGATGATATCGAACCGCTCGCCCGCCATTTCCTGCAGGCCTCCACCCGGCGCATGAAAAAGGATGTGCGCGGCATCGACGACGATGCCCTGAAGGCGCTGCTGCAGTACGACTGGCCGGGCAATGTGCGCGAACTGGAAAACGTCATGGAGCGGGCGGTAATCCTGGCCCGGGGGGACGCCATCACCTCCGCCCTGCTGCCGCTGGGAGCGCGCCGGGATTCCCTCTCCGCCCAGGCAGGCTCCGCTCAGCTGGTCGCCCTGGATGAGATTGAGCGCCAACATATCACGTCGATCCTGAAAGAGACCGCTTTCCACAAGAGCCGGGCCGCAGAAATCCTGGGAATCTCGCGCAAGACCCTGGACCGCAAGATTGCCGAATACCGCCTTGAGAACGACAGGAACAGATGAAACGGCTCCGTTCCTCCATACGCCTCAAGCTGACCGTCGCCACGCTGCTGCCGCTGATGACGGCCATTGCGGTCTGCTGGGTAATCGGCGCCTCGATTATAACTACCCGCTTCTCCAGTCAAGCGCTGCAGAGTGTCGCATCCAGTCTCAATTCAGCCCACGAGATTTTCCTTGCCGACCTGTCCCGCCTCTCCGACATCGTCCGACTGACCGCTCAATCTCCCGAGATGACCGCAGTACTGACCGATCCCAAAACGGACTCCGTCATCCCCCCGCTGCAAACCATTCTCAGAAACGAACGGCTCAGTTTCCTGACGGTGGTTGACAGGTACGGTTTCGTGCGCTACCGGGCAGCCAATCCGGGGGGCACCGGCGATTCCCGCAGAGGAGAGAAACTGATCGCAGATGCCCTCAAAGGGGCACCCGGCAGCGGCGTGATGCTGCTCACGGCGGCCGAGGCAGAGCTTGAAAACCCTCTGTTGCCATCCGCAATGACCCTTCAGGTAAAAGCAACCTCCCATGCCCGCCGGTACACAAAGAAAGTCGAGGATCGCGGTCTGTTTCAGGTCTCGGCGACGCCGGTGCTGGCGCCTGACGGCAGCGTGGAGGGGGTGGTTTACGGCGGGGTGCTGCTGAACGGGAACAGCCGTCTGGTTGACCGCATCACCCAGGTGCTGTTCCAGCGCGGCGAGGCGGACAGCCACGCACGTGGCAATGTCACCATATTTCTGGATGATGTCCGCATTGCCACCAGCGTGCTGGACCAGCAGGGGAAACCGGCGGTCGGGACCCTGATGTCGGAAGAGGTGTTCTCGTCCATTTCCCGCGGCGCCCCCCGGGTCGGCAGCGCATTTGTACTCGATTCCCGGTATTTTACGGCCTATGAGCCGCTCCGGGACCCGAGGGGGAGTGTTGTCGGGGCCCTGTATGTCGGGATGCCGGAGAAACCCCTGCTGCAGCTGCGCAGCCAGGTAAACATGATCTTTTCTGCGGTGCTGCTCTTCGTTGCGCTGATCGGCATCGCTCTTTCGGCATGGCTCGGAACCAATCTGTCCCGCCCGATCAGGGCCCTTGAAGAAGGGGCCCGCAGGATCGCTTCCGGTGAAAATCTGCCCGACATCACCATGGATAGCCATGACGAGATCGCCTCGCTGGCCGGCGAATTCAATAGCATGAAACATCGACTGCGTGAGCGTGACGCGGAAAACCGGGCGCTTAACCGCACCCTGGAACAGAAGGTTTCCGAGAGAACGGTTCAGCTTGAGGAGAAGAGCCGGCAGCTTTTGAACGCGCAGAAGGATCTGGCCCAGGCGGAACGCCTGGCCGGCATAGGCCTTCTGGCCTCCGGGGTGGCCCACGAGATCAACAACCCGTTGGCGATAATCCGCGGCAACGCCGAATTGCTGGAGATGTCGCCTCGTCTGGACGATTCGGATCAATCGGAGGTGGAAACGATTATCCGGCAGGTCGGCCGGGTGAAACGGATCGTGTCCAATCTGCTGACCTTTGCCGGAACGACTAAAAAGGTCGTCCGTCCCTGTGATATAGAGGCACTGCTTGATGAAATATTGGACCAGATCGGTCATCAGATTCCGCTGGAGGGGTACAGCATCGAACGGAAGGGACAGAGCGCACGAGGCGACATTGAGGGGGACTGCGACCAGCTGCGGCAGGTCTTTACCAATCTGATCGTGAACGGGCTGCAGGCAATGGAAAGCGGGGGAACATTGACGGTTTCAACCGCAGTTGACCGGGAGGGAGGCTGCTGTTCGGTAACGATAGGCGACAGCGGGCCGGGCATCCCTCCAGACGTTCAGGAAAAACTGTTCACGCCGTTTTTCACTACCAAGCCGAGGGGAACCGGTCTGGGGCTGGCCGTTTCCTACGGGATCGTCAAGGACCACGGCGGAGACATCAGGGTTGAGAGCACACCGGGAGAGGGAACCGCGTTCGTCGTGCTGCTGCCGCTGCGGCAGCCCCTCCCGGACACGGTCAGGACTATTCCTTGAACGCGCGCATCATCAGCTCATAGTCCTCCAGCAGCGACTGCAGATCCTCCTCATGCTCCACCTCCTGCTGCAGAATCGTCAGCACCATATTGTAGGTAACCGGATCCTTTTCCCTGGTAATATCCATCAGCCGTTTGTACACACCGATGGCGCACTGCTCCCCCTTGATGTTCTGCTCCAGCAGCGTCTTGACGAACGGATCATCGGGCGCATCATAGCCGCAGTTGGTGAATGTGTACCATTCCTCGGGTTTGGTGACGGGGGTCCCTCCCAGCTGGATGATGCGCATCGCCACCATATCGGCGTGCAGCAGCTCTTCGGTGGCGTGCTGCAGCAGCTCGGCGCCGACGGCGCCTTTCATCGGCCCCTTCACCAGCTTCGCACCCAGCCAGTACTGGTGATAGGCCAGCCATTCGTCACAAAAGGCCCGGCGCAGCAGATCAAGCAGTTCATCCACGTCCATCCCGATGATTTCACGTCCTTTTGATCCCATGACTGCATCCTCCTTTTATATTTCCCGGAAAATATCCGGCCCGGCGGGGGTTACTTAGTTTCCATCCGGAAACTCCGGATGAGAAACTGTTGGTTTCCGATTTGGAAAGCGGGGATTTTTTGTCCTGGCAAGGAAATCGAGGGATTGCGCGGAGGCGTACGACCGTACGCCGCACAAGCAAGACCGAAGATTGACACCGCCAGGGTGGAAAAACACTCTTTCCGGACGGAAACTACTTAACGAAGGTCCCGTTCTGGTATTCCTCAAACGCAATCTTCAGCTCCTCCCGGCTGTTCATCACGATCGGGCCGTACCAGGCCACCGGTTCCCCCAGCGGTTTTCCCGAGACGAACAGGAAACGCACCGGTTTGTCCGTCGTCGCCACCTGGACCGCGGAACCGGCATGTTCGAACAGCACCACGGTTTCAGCCGCGCAGCTGCAGCGGCGCTCCGTGTCCGACCAGCCGTGACCGACCATCTCATAGGCATAGGCATCGCGCTGATCGTCGAAATACCCCTCCCCGGAGAGGATATAGGCAAAGGCGGTATGCCCCAGCGGCAGCGGATGGGTGAACACGGATCCGGCAGGTACGCTGATGTCGAGCATTTCCGGCTCGATCACGATATCCCCGACCGGACCTTTCACGCCTCCCACCTCTCCGGCGATAACCTTGACCGTCACCCCGTTCTCTAGCGTGACTTCCGGGATGTCGGCCGCCTTGACGTCGCGGTAGCGGGGCGCCATCATCTTCTGCGCCGCCGGCAGGTTGGCCCAGAACTGGAACCCCCACATCGTGCCGGTGGGGCTCAGCTGGGGCATCTCCTGGTGGATGATGCCACTGCCGGCGGTCATCCACTGCACATCCCCGGCGCCGATGGCTCCCTTGTTGCCCATGCTGTCCCCATGCTCCACCAGACCCTCCAACACATAGGTGATGGTCTCGATGCCGCGGTGGGGGTGCCAGGGGAAACCGGGCAGATACTCGTCAGGGTTGGACGTATGGAAATCATCCAGCATCAGGAACGGGTCGAATTGCGGCACCTGGGAATAGCCGAAGGCCCGTTTGAGGTGCACGCCGGCCCCCTCAATCGTGGGGCGGCTCTTGAATATTTTGGCGATGCGCCGAGTCGTCATGATCAGGCTCCTTTCGTTATATACTCGTTAATGGCTGCATCATGCTGCGGATGCGCCGGTAATCCTCCGGAGTGTCCATATCGAGGAGCACCCCCAGGTCGTCCAGATCGAGGCATCTGACCCTTTCCGGATTTCGCCGTACAAGGTCGCGGAGGATCAGATCATTCGCCAGTTCGTTCAGAATCGCCCGGGGGAAGAGCAGCGGGTGTCCACGCTTTTCCGCGTGGCACGGGATGATGATGCTGCCGGGTGACGCCGCATGACCGGCGATCAGGGTGGTAACCGTTCCCGCGGAAACGAGCGGATAATCGCAGAGAAAGACAAGCACGCCGCTGGCGGCAGTCTCAAGGGCGTCACGACCGGTCCGCACCGAAGAGGCCATATCCCCCTCCGGTTCCGGATTGGCCGCGATTCTCACCGGATACTTACGGGCCGCTTCGGCCACCCCCTCCCCCTCCGGCGAGACCACAACGACAATTTCATCGATTCCCGCCGCGACCAGCATTTCCAGGCATTGGCCGATCACCGTGCTCTCTCCCAGCGGCAGCAGCTGCTTGCAGCTCCCCATGCGCCGCGACTTTCCCGCCGCAAGCAGGATGGCGGCCACGCTTCCGGTCACTTCCCTCTCCTGATGGCGATCAACTGGCCGACGATGCTGACCGCTATTTCCTCCGGAGTCTGGGCGCCGATATCAAGCCCCACCGGTGAAACCACCCGTGCCCGCTGCGCGGCGTCATACCCCTCATCTTCCAGAGACCTGAGCAGCGTCTCCCGTTTGCGGCCGCTCCCGAGCAGGCCGATGAAACCGGCCCCGGTGGCCAGACAGCCCCGTACTGCGGCGAAGTCGTGCAGATGCCCCGGTGTGGCGATTATGACGAAGCTCCCCGAATCCAGTTTCAGGCGGTCGAACGCCGCTGCTACCGGGGCGCAGACGATCTCGTCCGCACAGGGGAGCAGCTCCGAAACCGCGCAGTCGGGACGTTCGTCAATCGTAACCACCCGGAAGCCGCAGCCGTGGGCCAGCGCGGTCACCGCCCGCCCCACATGGCCGGCGCCGAACATGACCAGCAGCGGGCGGAAACCTTGCGGCTCCACAAATACGGACATGCTGCCGCCGCAGGCATACCCGTACTCTTCGGTCAGCACGAACTCCAGTGTATAGACCTGGTTATCGGCCAGGGCGACCCTGGCGGCCTCGATGGTCTCCTGCTCGACGCGGCCGCCGCCAACGGTGCCGAGACTGCTCCCGTCGGAGCGTACCAGCATCTTGGCCCCTGACTTGCGCGGCGACGAACCGTCATGGGCAACCACGGTGGCAAGCGCAAACGGCTCACCCTGCCGGGTCAGGCG
>JBAVTM010000029.1:0-5528 GCA_049696195.1 Desulfuromonadaceae bacterium
CACTACGGAGACCCGAATGCTTCGGTACGTTATGCCGGCTTTGCTGGCTATACCGCCTCATATATAAGCACCAACTACATAGGTAAATGCCGTAAATGCCACAACCCACATGACCCCACGAGCAATATTGAATACAACCGGACTTGGGCAGAGTCGGGACATGGTGACGTTACTGCCGGGTCGCGTAGGTCGAGAGATTTTAAGCTGTCTGGCACAAGCGAGGCAGTCAATCTCACCTTTGGGTCTGTCTGTGTCCGCTGCCATACAACGACTGGCTTTATAAATTTTGTTGAATCAAAGTTCACCGACGTGAGGCCATTTGGAAGTGACACTGATAAGACCAAAGAGGTCACCGGCTGCGATGCTTGCCACTCAAGCTATAATTTCAAAGTACGGAAAGTAGACACGGCCAAGATTTACTTTAACTTCTCCGGTGTGACACAGGTTAGTACAGGCAATCCAGGCGGCCATGCGAAAATTCAAAACAATAGTATTACATTCCCTGATCTTGGCACTTCAAACGCTTGTATACCCTGCCATGCTGGCCGAGGAGTAGGTTCTCAAATCAAGCTGTTGAGCGATATGGGTATCGACTTTTCCAAAATAAACAGTCCCGGCGCTCACGATTTCAGCGGAGCGGCCCTTCTGACCGCCAAGAGTGGCTACGAGTTCGCAGGAAAAGATTACGTTTCCGGTGTCGGAGCCAATACGGGACATGATACGGCCGGATCGAGCAGCGGCAAAGGTCCGTGTATTACCTGCCATATGAACAAAGTTACCAAGTCAGATTCTCACACCTTCAAGCCGGTTATCCATGATACCGTCCGATTCTCTCAATATACCGACAGTAGTACTTGGTCAAAGTTTTACAGTGTTAGTTTTACATCGCCTTCCGCACTGAAGATTTCTTCCATTACCAGTCAGAGTTGTAATACCTCCGGTTGCCATATCGGGTTGAATGAAACCGATCTAAACACAGACAAAGAGGGCTATGTTTCGGCTCTGGCAGCGCTTAATCAGTGGCTGAGGTTAGTGCGAAATGTGCCGGTAGGAGCGCCAGCAGCTCCTGAGTGTGTTGACACTACAAATGCACCAAGACTGCTGACAAAATGGAACTATTATGGAACAGGTCCGGATTTAATGGGTGCGGCATTTAACCTTTCGATGTTTAATAATGAGCCGGGTGCATATGTCCATAATCCGCTTTACGCAAAACGATTGGTGTATGACTCTATTGCGTATTTAATGCTTGCTGAGTCGAAAACCAACGTTGCCGACGCAATTCAATCACTTGTCGGGAGTACAAGGATTTATTACGCAGCGAAGTCAGGAAAAACAGCCGGAGTTGCAATGCTTTGCAGTGATTACACTCCAGGTCCAGTCGCAATAACCCAGCAACAGGCGGATGCCGCTATCAAATGGCTTTACGGTAGCCCGTTGCCATCTGACAAACTAAAGCGTCCCGGCGATAATTGATTCGATTCTCATAATGGAGAGCTCACACATGATGAAAAACTTTACTGCTTCCGTAACGATGATTCTGGCAGCCGGCTTATTTGGTACACTATTATTTGCCGGATCTGCCCACGCCATACCGGCCTTCACCCGTGCCAATAAAGTGGAATGCAGCACCTGCCATACCATCTTTCCTGAGTTGAACGAGTATGGTGAAGCATTCCTTAAGAACTCATATGTCTACTTTGGCAAGGACAAAAAAAAGACGGCAGAAAAACCTAAAGCCGCTCCCGCCACTGTTGAGACAAAGCATGCAGCATCTCCGGTTGGTGAGAATGCTGTGAAAGGGGCCGGCGATGCCGATCTGCTGAGTAAGCTGAAAGTAGGCACGATGATTTCCAGTGATGCTCCGGCTACATCAGCCGGCAGTTCTCAAAATGCGGAACCTGAGAGCAGTCAAGCTGGCACCGCAGGCGGTGAAGCAAAGCAAGAAGGTATCGCCCTTTCAGGGATACCTGAACAGCTGCCGATTTCTTTTACTGCCAATCTTCATGGAACATATAACTCTAAAGCGGTTAATGAGTTTGATTTTTCTACTCAATCACTCAAGCTTAATGCCGGTGGTAACTTCAAGGAAAAGGCCGGATTCTTTGGCACATACTTGCTGTACACTGAGCAACCTCCTTTAGACATAGCTAACACGTCGACTATTCCCACGAACACAAAAAGCGATATTGGCGAACTTTTTGTTATCTGGCGGCACGCTCTTGAAACGCCGATTAATATTAAAGTAGGCAGATTCCAGCCAAAGCTGGGCCTCTGGAAAACTAACAATAGACTGTCTACCACTAATTCTTATGCTACCTACGCATACACAGTTGGTTCCTCGCTTTTTAAAGCTGAGCAGCCACAGGACGCTGTCGAGGCCAATATGATTTTTGCCAACCGTCTTTTTATGGCGGGTGGGGTCGTTAACCGCAAAAACCAGAATACCAAGGAATACTATGTTCACACATCCGTGAAGTTTGGAGGCGCCGATTATCTTGCCAATGAGCCGGAAATTGATCTGAACAAGGAAGAGAGCATCTTAGATTACCTGACGCTCACTGTCGGCGGGTATGGTTATGTAGGAAAGAATGGCAACTCTCCATTAGTAACTGGGGCAGTGCCTCAGAATTGGAATGATTTTTATCGCGCCGGGGTCGATATAGACCTCCTCTATAAATTGTTCAGACTGAAGTTGTCTGGTGTTATTGGAAACGATGATAATCCTGCAATACCGAGTTCAGCACCACCGGTAAAGTCCTATGTTGCGGCTGTTGAAGGAGAATATACTATCCAGCAGAATCTGATCGCTTCGCTCAGGTTTGAGTACCAGGATGATGCTTATAATATAGTCCGGCGCTATATTCCAACGCTGGCGTATAACCCGATAGAAAACCTGAAAGTTGTTGCCGAGTATAAACATGAATCGGGTTTTGCCTACAGAACCCATGCAGAGGTTGACAACAAGATAGGAACTCTTGGCGTCACATTCAGTTTCTGATTTATCAGGTCTTGAATTGGATAGTTTTCTTGTCCTGATACGCTTTAAAAGCTATTGAAAACTTTTTAAGGAGCATCTATGAAAAGGTATGTAACTCTTGCGGCACTGATAACACTTTCCGTCTATTCGATCGCAGAAGCACGAGTAAAAGTATCCGGGCGGGGTGCGAAAATGAACTTTAGTCCCGATAGTATCCCCGAAATGTACAAACCGTCCTTTGATCTGATGCAGGTAAAATGCATCAAGTGCCATACGATGGAGCGTACGGTGATTGCCATTCAAACGGGCAGGGCACCTATAACAGGGCAACCGTTTAATAAGCAGGCGGTAAAAGCGTACGGGATAAAAATGCTGCGCAAGCCGAATTCTGATATGAATAAGAAGGAAATCCGCGATGTCGTCGTGCTTCTTAATTACCTGCTGGACGAGAACACTAGATAGACTTGGAAATAGACAGATTGGACTGGAGGCATCTTGCTGCCCGGTATAATAAAAAGGCCATGCTCAAAAGCATGGCCTTTCGTGTTCGGTGTTGAAATGAGTTGAGTTGGAGGCGCGTGTCGGATTCGAACCGACGTTAACGGTTTTGCAGACCGGCTCCTAGCCTCTTGGATAACGCGCCGCAGGTCAATTAAGTAGTCTTTATAACGAATACTCTGCGGTGCTGTCAACCTCTATTTTCATATTCGAATATAATCGCAAATCCGGTGGCACGATATCAGTTGGCGGAAAGACACCGTGGGTAGCCGTACTACCGGTAACAGCATGGGACATGACGGTTTCGGCACATGCTTTCTCAACCTCCTGCAGTAAGGGCCTACTCCTTAATGTCTGGTGACAGCGAATATGCAGACACGTCCGTTTCACGAATAACTTGAACCCTGCCCAATGGTTTGGAAAGGGATGAATTGTCTTGCAAACGTTTTGAAGGTCGTCGGCGTAAGAGTTCTGTCTAGTCGTGCTGCAGTGCTCAATAACAGGAAGGATTCCAGGAAACTATAAACAATATAGCCGGGTTATCAATTATTTCTGTGCCATGCACATCCCTTGGCCATTAAATTCTCACTGGACAGCTATGGCTTTACATGCTATGTTTCCAACTTTTGCAGGTGGCAATAATCTCATTTAATATACTTTTTAAAGGAGCATGAACGATGTCTGGTCATAACAAATGGAGTACTATCAAGCACAAAAAAGGGGCTGCCGATGCCAAGCGCGGCAAGCTTTTTACTAAGTTTATCAAGGAAATATCTGTCGCCGCAAAGCTTGGGGGCGGCGATCCTGCAGCCAATCCCCGTTTGAGAACCGCAGTAGATAAGGCAAAAGCAGAGAACATGCCGAAAGACAACATTGAGCGGGCTATCAAGAAGGGCGCTGGCGGCATGGAGGGGGTCACGTACGAAGAAATCGTCTATGAAGGCTATGGTCCCGGTGGTGCCGCGGTTCTGGTTGAAGTATTAACCGATAACCGAAATCGCTCCGTTTCAGATATCCGCAGTATTTTTTCAAAGAGTAACGGAAACATGGGTGAAGCTGGGTGTGTTTCCTGGATTTTCAGCAAAAAAGGGGTGATCGGCTATGACAAGTCCGTCGATTTCGACCAGCTTTTTGAAGCTGCGCTTGAAGTAGGCGCTGAAGATGTTTCCGAGCAGGATGATTGTTTTGAAGTCACGACAGAACCGGCATCATTTATTGAGGTGCGTGAGGTACTGGCAGCTAAGGGCTTTAAACATACAAACGCCGAGATAACCATGGTTCCACAGACCCAGGTCAAGCTTGAAGGTAAGCAGGCCGAAAGCATGCTCAAGTTAATGGATAAGCTGGAGGACAACGATGATGTCCAGAACGTATATGCCAACTTCGATATCTCTGAAGAAGAGATGGAAAAACTGATGTAGTTTTAACGGGGCCCTTCGGGGCCCTTTTTTGTGTATGAGGGGGACATCGTGATCGAGGTTGCTACGTTTGCAGCTGGTTGTTTCTGGGGAGTAGAAGAAGTCTTTCTGGCCGTTTCCGGGGTTGTCTCCACTCGTGTCGGTTATTGCGGAGGACGCACTGAAAACCCGACATATCGGGATGTCTGCGGTCATAATACCGGTCATGCAGAAGCGGTCGAGGTGACTTTTGACACGCTTCAGACCAGCTACAATGACCTCCTCAAGGTTTTCTGGGAATGCCATGACCCGACTCAGGTGGGCAGGCAGGGCCCCGATGTCGGTGAACAATATCGCTCGGCGATCTTTTATCACTCAGAGGCTCAACATCAGTCTGCCCTTGCGTCACGTGCCGAACTGGAAAGCAGTCGTGCGTTTCCCCGGCCAGTCGTTACTCAAATTGTGCCTGCCGCCGTTTTCTGGGAGGCTGAGGCGTATCACCAGAAATATCACCAGAAAAATACCGGTGGGTGTGGTTTTTAAAAGTACCTTGGTTAAGGGTGTTGATGTGATACAGGCTTAGATTGTACGCTGAACGTTAAAACAATAATTTCAGCGACTGAGAAAGGGTATGCATGAGAATGCCATTTAAA
>JBAVTM010000030.1:0-5493 GCA_049696195.1 Desulfuromonadaceae bacterium
GTCCTGTCGGATACACCCGGCATCCTCTGGCCGGACATGAGCGACCAAACCGTCGCATATCGATTGGCAACCAGCGGCGCCATCGGGGCAAGCGCACTCGACTATACCTGCGTCGGGCTTTTTGCCGCCGAGTACATGATGGACAGGTATGCGGAACTGCTGAAAACCAGGTACAAGCTGTCCGAGCTGCCTGAAACGCCGACCGGCATGCTCGAAACCATCGGGAGACGCCTCGGCTGCCTGATGGCGGGCGGGGAAATCGACGTACACCGTGCTGCGGAGGCTTTTTTGAGGGAGTTGCGGGCGGGGAAAATCGGGCGGATCAGCCTTGAAGAACCGACGCAGGCGGTCGCTGTCGTTGAGGCAGAAGAAATATTAAATCCGGAATGATGCTTACCAAGACAGTCACCACAGAGGGACGGGGATAACCAAAATGGAGTCAGATAAAGATCTGACTCCATTTTTTTGTTGTTGATTATTCTGTTATGTATGGACTTCTCGTGCCTTCGCGGTGAATTTTATACGGTTATCTTTTGAACTTATGGCAGAACAGGCAGCGGTTCTTGGCGGGATGATTCGGGGGAAACGGCACCCCCTTTTCCTTGTGACACGGCTCGCAATAGACCTCGGCCCCTTTTTTGTCCGGCTTGAAAAAGGCACGTTTGAATAGTGAGGCATCCGGACCGGGAGCGTTACGGAATGCGGCGTCACGCGCTATCTTATGCATCGGGTCATTGGGCACCGGTGTCGTTTTCTCTTTTCCGGAAATAACGATAAAGATTCCCAACACCACTACTACCACGGCTATAAACAGCCAATCACGTTTGTCGATTTTCATGTCCGATTCCTTCGTGTATCAGTCGGTTTTTATGAGTGAGAAATAGATGATCACGCAGCCGACCACCAGTCCGCCGCCAATAAATGGAAGCAGTGATGATACGGAGAGGTCATCGCCAGGCGCCGGCATCGCGTAGCGAATGATAACAGCGATACAAACCAGTGAGAAAAGACTGAGCAGAACAGTCTTTGAGCGTTTGACTACCCCGAAAAAAAAGATGGCGACAATCAGAATGAGTACTGCAGGGTGGGAAAAAACCTGGTTGACACTCAGATGCTGCATCGTTTCAATCAGGTTGGATGTTTCATAAGGGCGAAGCGCTTCGGTAGCTTTTTCGAGCAACTGCTGGTTGTCCATGGGATGCCCCTGGGCCTGATAAGCAGGATAAGTGCTGTAACGACGTATTTTCTGCGATGAAAACAAGAAAGCTTCTGACGTACCAAAAGCCGCCTGAATTGGTGAGGGATACTAAAATAGTTTGCCGGCATAGGCAAGAAATAAATGAACCCGCATTGCAGCGGGTTCATTATCAGCTAACTAATGAAATCCATGACCTTATCCAGAAAACCCTTTTTAAGGGGATGCACGTCTTCGCCGCTGATCCTCGCGAACTCTTCCAACAGCTCTTTCTGTTTTTTGTTGAGATTCGTGGGGGTTTCAATCCTGATAACGACCAACTGGTCGCCACGACCATACCCCTGCAGTGAAGGGATCCCCTTCCCCTTAAGGCGATAGATTTTCCCTGACTGGGTCCCATCGGGAATCTTCATGGCAACCTTGCCGTCCAGCGTGGGAACTTCCAGCTCACACCCCAGTGCAGCCTGGATGAAACTGATCGGAATTTCACAGATGACATTGTTGTCTTCACGTTGAAAGATTGGATGTTCCTTCACATTGATGGCGACATACAGGTCACCATTGGGGCCGCCTTTGCCCTGCCCCCCTTCGCCGGTCACCTTGAGACGCGAACCGGTTTCAACTCCACCAGGAATTTTGACAGAGAGCGTTTTGGTATCTTTTGTGCTCCCCTTTCCGCGACAGTCGGGACAGGGATCGTCAACCACCTTCCCCGCGCCGTTGCACTGACCGCAGGTCTTGCTGACGCTGAAAAAGCCCTGTTGGTAGCGAACCTGGCCGGCTCCTCGGCAGGTTGGGCATACCTTGGGGTCTGTGCCGGGCTTTGAACCGGAGCCATTGCAGGCGGCACACCGCTTGGCAAACGGTACTTCGATCTTTTTTTCAACGCCAAAGGCCGCCTCCTCGAAGCTGATCTCCATGTTGTAGAGCAGATCGTCGCCCCGCCTCCCCTGGGTGCGCCCCCGTCCGGCACCACCGCCGCCGAAAATATCGCCGAAAATGTCCCCAAAGATATCACCAAACGGGGTCCCTGCACCAAAGCCGCCGAAGCCGCCCGAAAAACCTCCCGCACCGGAAACACCGGCGTGGCCGTACTGATCATACTGGGCACGCTTCTGGGGGTCCGAAAGGACCTCATACGCTTCCGAGGCCTCCTTGAACTTTTCTTCTGAATCCTTGTCCCCCTGGTTCTTGTCAGGGTGGTGCTGGACCGCCACCTTCCGGAAGGCCTTTTTTATCTCTGTTTCAGAAGCGTTGCGATGAACACTAAGCACTTCGTAATAATCACGCTTTTCGCCGTTTGCCACAATAGGTTCCTTTATATCTTGAAATGCGTGTAGGGGCGGATTTTTAACCCGCCCCTACGGTGCTGAACCGGTGAATTTCCCGGGACTATTTTTTCTCTTCTTTTACCTCTTCAAAATCGGCATCGACAACCTTGTCATCTTTCGGCTTGGCGGCGCCTGCCTCTTCTGCTCCGGCGGCTGGCCCACCCTCAGCACCTTCTTTCTTGGCATACACGGCCTCGGCAAGCTTGTGAGACGCCTCTGCGAGTTCTTCAGTACCCTTCTTGATCGCCTCGGCGTCTTCGCCTTCCATCAGTTTTTTAAGTTCGGCCAGTTTGTTTTCGATGTTCCCTTTTTCAACCGCATCAATTTTGTCGCCGAATTCCTTGAGCGACTTCTCGGTGCTGTAGACCAGGCTGTCGGCGTGGTTACGGGCTTCGATCGCTTCACGCTTTTTCTTGTCTTCGTCGGCATGGGCCTCGGCGTCACGCACCATCTTGTCGATCTCTTCCTTGGATAGACCGGAAGATGCGGTGATGCTGATCGATTGTTCCTTGCCGGTGCCGAGATCCTTGGCGGAAACGTGCACGATACCGTTGGCGTCGATGTCGAATGTCACTTCGATCTGCGGCAGTCCCCGGGGTGCCGATGGAATGCCGGAAAGTTCGAAGTTGCCGAGCGTCTTGTTGTCGCGCGCCATTTCACGCTCGCCCTGCAGAACGTGGATTGAAACAGCCGGCTGGTTGTCGGCAGCCGTTGAAAAGACCTGGCTCTTCCGGCAGGGAATGGTGGTATTTTTCTCAATCAGTTTGGTCATGACGCTGCCGAGAGTCTCGATGCCAAGAGAAAGCGGCGTCACGTCCAGCAGCAGCACGTCCTTGACGTCGCCCCTCAGAACGCCCCCCTGGATGCCGGCGCCGATCGCAACGACTTCATCCGGGTTAACGCCCTTGTTAGGAACCTTGCCGAAAATTTCTTCCACCTTCTTCTGAACAGCAGGCATGCGGGTCATACCACCGACCAGAATGACTTCATCGATCTGGCTGGCGGTCAGCCCGGAATCTTTCAGGGCGGTACGGCAGGGACCCTCAAGCTTTGCAATCAGTTCGACACAGATCGACTCCAGCTTGGCACGCGTGAGCTTCAGCGTCAGATGTTTCGGTCCGGAGGCGTCGGCGGTGATGAACGGGAGGTTGATATCGGTTTCAACCGAGCTGGAAAGTTCACACTTGGCCTTTTCAGCGGCCTCTTTGAGGCGCTGGAGAGCCATCTTGTCGCCACGCAGGTCGATGCCCTGGTCTTTTTTGAACTCATCGGCGATCCAGTCGATAATCAGCTGGTCAAAGTCTTCACCCCCGAGAAATGTATCGCCGTTGGTCGATTTAACTTCGAATACGCCGTCACCCAGCTCCAGAATGGAAACATCGAATGTCCCCCCACCCAGGTCGAATACGGCAATTTTTTCGTCCTTTTTCTTGTCCAGGCCGTACGCCAGAGCGGCTGCGGTCGGCTCGTTAATGATGCGCAAGACGTTCAGACCGGCGATCTTGCCGGCATCCTTGGTCGCCTGGCGCTGGGAATCGTCAAAGTAGGCCGGCACGGTGATAACCGCATCGGTGACGGTGGTGCCCAGATAGTCCTCGGCGGTCTTTTTCATTTTCTGCAGGATCATCGCCGAAACTTCCGCCGGTGAGTAGCGCTTGTCGCGCACTTCCACCCAGGCATCGCCGTTGTCGGCTTTGATAATTTTAAACGGCGAAATTGCGATATCTTTTCTAACCGCTTCCGAATCAAACTTGCGTCCGATCAGGCGTTTGATGGCATAGAGGGTGTTCTCCGGATTGGTGACCGCCTGGCGTTTGGCCTGCTGACCTACCAGCCGCTCGCCGCTGTCGGAAATGGCGACCATTGAAGGTGTCGTGCGCCCCCCCTCGGAGTTGGCGATAACGACCGGCTCACCACCCTCCATGATTGAAACACAAGAGTTGGTTGTTCCCAGGTCGATTCCGATTACTTTACTCATGATGTGTAGTCCTCCTTATTGGATACTCTGTCTGCAAGATATTCATCGCGTGCATAAAAAACAAGGTCTCGATAAAATTATTTTAGCGGCGTAGCCACGGTTACCATTGACGGGCGCAGCAAACGCTCTTTAAGCATGTACCCCTTCTGGAACTCTTCAACGACCGTGTTAGGCTCGTACTGATCGGTCGGGACCTGTGCCATGGCCTGATGGAAGGCCGAGTCAAAGGGAGCTCCCACGGCTTCAATCGGGGTGACGTTAAATTTTTTGAGTGCCGTCAGCAACATGGCATGCGTCATGCGGATACCCTCGACAACAGCTCCCATGCCATCATCCGAGGCATGTGCAAGGGCACGCTCCAGATTATCGATGATCGGCAGCATCTCTTCAAGCAGCGATTTATTGCCGTAGTTCAGCAACTCTTCCTTTTCGCGCCCCACCCTCTTGCGATAATTTTCCAGATCAGCCCGTTCACGCAGGAAACGATCCCAGTTCTCGCGGGCTTCCTTCTCCTTGGCCGCAAGCTGCTCCTCAAGCGAAAGCCCTGCCTCGGGAGTTTGAGCAGAAGCATTTTCCCCCTCGGCAGCGACTTCAGGCTTTTCAATCTCGACAATATCCTTTGGTTCCATGCCGTGGTGTCCTTTTGAATGTTTCATATGGTGACATCCTTTTGCTGAGGTAGTAATTGATTATCAGACTTCACTTAACAGCTTGCTGACCATCCGGGCGGTGTAATCCACGATCGGGATCACGCTTGAATATCCCATACGGGTCGGGCCGATCACCCCCACCATACCAACCGTGTTGCTGCTGGTGACAAATCGCGAGGTGATCAGGCTGACCCCGGCCGACTGACTGAGCGATGTTTCCGATCCGATATAGATCTGTACGCCATCCGCCGTCATGCAGCGAGACAGGAGCTGAACAAGCAGCCCCTTCTGCTCGAAGGCCTGATAGATCTCCTTCATCCGCCCGGCATCACTGAATTC
>JBAVTM010000031.1:0-2781 GCA_049696195.1 Desulfuromonadaceae bacterium
TCCGCAAAGCATTGCAGCCATAGCCTTGTCGAATCCTGATGATCGAAAAAAGGTGCTTTCTCTCCGTATAGCATTCGGCAAAATATTTCTAACTCTATCTGCCCTGCTGGTTGGCGCTTCAGTGGGGCGTGAAGGTCCCACCGTACAGATCGGTTCGGCCATCATGTATTCCCTGTCGCGCTTTGCCCGTTTTTCGCGTCTGGAAGTGGAGCGAGGCTTGATTCTGGCCGGCGGGGCTGCCGGAATAGCCGCTGCATTTAATACCCCCCTTGCCGGCATTGTTTTTGCGATTGAAGAAATGAGTCGATCCTTTGAGGAGCGTACCAGCGGCAACACCTTGACGGCAGTCGTGATTGCCGGTGTTGTTTCCCTTGGTTGTATGGGTAATTACAGTTATTTCGGCCGTACCTCCATTTCGATGCCGCTCAACCTGAGCTGGTTGGCAGCTGGTATCTGCGGTGTTGCGGGAGGGATTGCAGGCGGGTTATTCAGTCTCATGCTGATCAGTGTTTCGACAAAGGGACTTGGAGGCAGAGTTGGCGGCATCATGAGAAATTCGCCGGTGCTCTTTGCCGGCGCATGCGGACTGCTGCTGGCGTTGATCGGCCTTGCGTCCGGTGGCTTGACCTACGGTACCGGTTACAATGAGGCCAGGGGAATCATCGAAGGTACAAACAACCTGCCGCACAGCTACGGCATTCTCAAGATGCTGGCCACGCTCGTGTCGTATCTAAGCGGAATCCCGGGCGGGATATTTGCACCGTCTCTGGCGATCGGTGCCGGTTTCGGAGACAATCTTGCCGGAATCATGCCGTTTGCACCGGTAGGAGCCGTGGTGGTTCTGGGCATGGTTGCCTATTTTTCCGGTGTTGTCCAGGCGCCGATCACTGCGTTTGTCATCGTCATGGAGATGACCGACAACCACAGTATGATACTGCCGCTCATGGCGGCGTCATTCATCGCATATGCGGTTTCCCGCAGAATATGCCCGAAACCGTTGTACAGAACCATGGCAGAAGGGTTTCTATTGCGTATCGGATCATCTGATGTAAAGCACTGACTCCTGTGGATAACCATTACCGTACCCCTCAACATGTTGAGGTTCCCGCCACAAGTTGAGGCTTGACGAATCCTTTTACCTCTTTATTTACTTTATGTTATCAGTCCAATAGCTTGTTATATAACTATTAATTAAAAATTGAATTTTCCCGCTCATTGGCAGGCTACTTGCGTTTAGCAACGGTATTCCAGCCCGCCCCTAGCCGTCGGGAGGGGGAGAAATCCCGATCCGGCAGTCATTGCTTGAAAACAGGCTGTAATACGCTAGAGTTAATCCGGGAAGAGCGTTTCCCTTCAAGGAGAACCATGAGAATTATCTTTGTTCCTGCTTTGACAGGTAATGCGTTCGGTCATGACAAATGGAAGCGATGAGTACGTTCGACATCGGTGCAACCCACGTGGCCGGCGGTGTCTTTTTCAGGGTATGGGCACCGTCGGTCACGTCGGTCGAGGTTGAACTGGCGGGTACCGCCCCGCTTAAGTCACCACTCCAACGGGACGGCGAATACTTCCAGGGATTGCTGCCGGCGGCACCGGGTGACCGTTACTGGTACTGGCTGGACGGTTCGCTGCGTCGTCCCGACCCCGCCTCCCGGAGCCAGCCGGAGGGTGTGCATGGCCCGTCGCAGGTGATCGATCCGGCGTTTGCCTGGAGCGACAGCCGGTGGCAGGGGATTGCTCTTGAAGAGTACATTTTCTATGAGCTGCATGTGGGAAGCTTCACACCGCATGGCACCTTTGACGGCGTGATATCGCGCCTCGATTACCTGGTTGATCTTGGCATTACCTCCGTGGAGCTGATGCCGGTGGCGCAGTTCCCCGGAGAGCGAAACTGGGGGTATGACGGCACATTCCCGTTTGCGCCCCAGAACAGCTACGGCGGCCCGGACGGACTCAAGCGGCTGGTCGATGCCTGTCACGCCAGAGGGCTGGCCGTGACCCTTGACGTGGTCTACAATCACCTGGGTCCGGAAGGGAACTATCTGCATGGATTCGGTCCGTATTTTACCGACCGCTACCGTACCCCTTGGGGGGATGCGGTCAATTTCGACGGCCCCGGCAGCGACCCGGTACGCGGCTACTTCATCTCCAACGCACTGCACTGGATAACCGAATACCATATTGACGCTCTTCGACTTGACGCCATCCACGGCATCTTCGATTTCAGCGCCCTGCACATACTTCGAGAACTCGCCGAGTCAGTCCATCGGCAGGGCGCCGCACTGGGCCGCCGCGTTTACGTTATCGCCGAAAGCGATCTGAACGACGTGCGGGTGATCAATCCCCCCGAGTCGGGCGGCCACGGCCTGGATGCCCAGTGGAACGACGATTTTCACCATGCCCTGCGGGCGCTCCTGACCGGTGACCGGACAGGATATTATGCCGACTTCGGTCTCTTTTCCGATGTGGTCAAGAGCTTCGAGGAAGGATTTGTTCTCTCCGGCGGATATTCATCCTTCAGAAGGCGTCGCCATGGCAGCTCCTCGGCAGGAATTGCTCCTGACCGACTGGTGGTGTTTTCCCAGAACCATGACCAGGTTGGGAACCGGATGCGCGGGGAGCGGCCGGGTGAGCATCTCTCCACGCAACAGCTCAAGCTTGCCGCCGCAACGGTGCTGCTTTCCCCCTATTTGCCGCTGCTCTTCATGGGAGAGGAGTATGCGGAGTCGGCGCCGTTTCCCTATTTCGTCAGTCATGGCGATGCGGATCTGGTGGAGGGGG
>JBAVTM010000032.1:0-12887 GCA_049696195.1 Desulfuromonadaceae bacterium
GGAGACCACGTAGCGCGCATCTGTGAAGCGGTGACTACTGAGAACAACCTGTTGTTGTTCCATGTGGGTATTTGGACCTACTCGCCGGTTGAGATAGGCAATATGCAGCCGGACGAGGCGCTGCCGCTGGCGGAACGCTTCGATTACGTGGCACTCGGCCACGGCCACAAGCCCTACATCGTCTGTACGCCCGAAGGACGCAACTTTGCATTCAATCCCGGCGCTCCGGAACGGGTTAACTTCGGCGAAGAGAAATATGACAAGGGCTATCTTCTGGTCCGGATGGAGGATGGTGCGTACCGCCACGAGTTTCGCCCCACTTCGCCCCGCCCGATGCTGGTAGCCACCATAAACCTGGATGGTGCCGAGAACGCCGATCAGGCGCTGGAGAGCTTCCGCAACCAGATATCGGATAACCTGCCCCGGACAGATGATCAGCGCCAACCGTTGCTGGAAATCCGGCTCACCGGACGGGTAGCCTTTCATCCTTTCGAGCTGGGTCGTGAGAGCCTGCGGATGGCTTTGGAGGAGATCTGTAATCCACTGCACGTGGAGATCAAAAATTACCTTTCGCTGGTGACCCGCAGTGTAGAAGGGGATGATGTCAAACGCAGTCTGTCCGAGATCGAGCGGGACGTGCTGGGGGAGCTTATCAGCGCCAATAGCAGTTACAAGGAGCGCAAGGATGAACTGGTGGGTCTGGCGCTGGCCATCCGCGATCAGGTCATGAAGGGTGACGTGGAGGGGGAGGAGCTTTTAGGCCTTCTCTCACGTGAGCTCTAGCCATGCAGATACTCTCCATTCATCTTAAAAATATCAAGTCCCATCGCGACACTGAGCTGAATTTCTCCGCAGGGATAAACGTCCTGTCCGGAGCCAACGGCGCCGGCAAGAGCACGATCTTCGAGGCCATTGGCTATGCCATGTTCGGGGTGGACGCCAAGGACTTCGTTTCCAATGTGGACCGCTTTCTTTCCATCGGCAGCAAGAAGGGGAAGATTAGTGTGGTCTTCCGGGTTGACGATGGCGAAACCTGGCGGGTTAGCCGTACCGTAGGGTCCGGTGCCAAGTGGCTGCTGGCCAGGGAAATCTGTGGCAGCTTCGAAGTGGAGGATCATGCCCGCATGGAGGAGACCGAAGCACGGGTGGCGGAGATACTCGGCCTTGCCAATGGGCGCCCGCTGGCCGAACAGTTCAAGCTGGTAATCGGTCCCTTTCAGAATGACTTCCTCGGGCCGTTTGTTATCAAGCAAGCCACCAAGCGCCAGGATGCCTTTGACGAAATCCTCGGCATCGATGCCTGGCGCAAGACGGAAAAAGGGACCAGGGGCCTGCTCTCGGCCGTACAGGAACGGATGAAGGTGCTTGCTGCCGAGGTAGCGGGCATGCAGGAACAGTTGGTGGTACTGCCCGGCAAAACAGTCGAATCGGCAACCATTCAAAACGATCTGATACTGCGGCAGCTGGAGCTGAAGGAAAAAGAAGCCGCGCTTGTCGCCCTGAGCGTCTCCCTGGTTGAGCTGGAATTGCGGGAAAAGGCGATTGTCGCGCTGAACAATGAGGTTCAGCTGCTGCAGAACCGCATCACGGACGGAGACGCCAAGATCACCGAGCAGAAGCTGAGGGTCGGGGAGAGTCAAAAAGCCCTGAGGATTGTTGAGGATTCCAAAGCCGGTAAAGATGCTTTTGACAACGTAGAAGCGTGTCTGGTCGGGCTGCGCCAGAAGGAGCAGCAGCGGCGTGCTGTTGAACACGAGATTGCCGGTCTGGAAAAAGAAGCGCTGCGCCTGTCTCAGCTGCTGGCGCATGAGCGTACCGAGATCGGAACGTGCGGCAAACAGCTGGATTTAGAGCAGGATAAAATCAATACTGCTCGAAAGGAACTGCAACCTGATGCGAACCTGTCTGCCACTGCCGCCCGCTTACCGGCTGTAAGGAAAGAGATTGACACCCTGAAAGTGGAACAATCTCTGTTGACTGGACGCCGGGAAAGCATGCTGGAGGGTAAGGAAAAGCTGGCGGAGGGTATCTGTCCCTTTTTTCAGGAACAGTGCCGCAATATTGCCGGAACTGTGCCACGTGATGTTTTCAGCACCCGCATAGATGATCTGGATCGTCAGTCGTCCGAACTGGACGGAAAATTAAGCACGCTGATACAGGCATTAAAAGATGCCGAGGCTGCCGAAAAGGATCTTGACAGCCGGGTCATACGCTTGCAGGAACTGGACAAACAGGCAGCCGGTCTGGAAGAGCGCCTCAACGATAACCGTGATCGTACGGCTGCGCTGGATATAATCGTAAGGCAACAGGTCGATGCCGCCAAGCTGGTTGAAACCCGCAAGGTTGATCTGAATAACTTTGCAGACCTTGATATTGCCATCGCCACTGCTGATAAAGAGCGTCACCAGTACCAGCCTGCGAAGGATGCTTATACAGCTAACCTGAATGTTGCTCAGGATCTTGACGCCCGTCTTCAGCACCTGCAGAAGATGCAGCAATTACTGCAAGTGCTGACAGGAGAGATCACCACCAAAACAGCTGAGCTGGATAAACAGAAAAGTAGTTTTCAGCCCGAACGTCTCCAACAGTCTCGTCAGGAAAAGGAGAGTATTCTTTCCGGCACGGCCACATTGCGCCAGCAGATCATTGACCTTGGTCGCAATGCCGAACGGCTGGAGACCGAGATACATCATCTCAACAGGGTACAGAAGGAAATTACAGCCAAACAGGACGAGATTAATTCCTATGAGGAGAAGGAAAAGTTGGTCAAGTTCCTGCGCAATCAGGTATTCAAGAACGTCTCCACCCAGCTTTCGGAACGATTCCGCGAGGAGATCAGCCTCCGGGCCGACCGTATCTACCGCACCATTGCCGAGTCTGACGAAGAGCTTTACTGGGGCGACAATTACCAGATCATCCTCAAGGATTTGCAGGACGGGATCATGCGGGAGCGTTGCGATGACCAACTTTCAGGCGGCCAGATGATGAGCGCCGTGGTGGCCCTGCGGTTGGCGCTGCTGCAGACCATCGGGGCGAGGGTGGCATTTTTTGACGAGCCGACCTCCAATCTGGATACAGCCCGGAGAGAGAACCTGGCTCATGCGTTCCGTGCTATCGACGTTGGACGCGAGGAGGTCACCGAACACTGGTATGACCAGCTCTTTCTGGTGAGCCATGATGTGGCGTTTACCGAGATTACGGATAAGGTTATCGAGTTGTAACATATTCCGCTTTCAGGCGTGCAATATGAGATCATGGCTGAACGTAAAAACAGCAACGGCCTCCGGGATTTTACCTTCCGGAGGCCGTTGCTGTTTAATCATTCTGCTGTGTTTGCTACTGGGCTGCTTTTACCATCAGATCGCTCACCAGTCTGGTAAACCTGAGCGGATCCTTGATCGTTGAACCTTCCGTCAGGAGCGCCTGGTCATAGAGCAGGTCTGCATAGTCGGCCAGCGCCGCTGCGGACGCATCCTTCTGGTGGATCGAGGCCATCGCCTTCAGGATGGCATGGTCAGGGTTCAGCTCCAGGATCCGTTTTGATTCTGGAACAGCCTGGTTCATCGCTTTCATGATGCGCTCCATGTTGGCGTTCATGCCGAATTCATCGGCAACGAGACAACAGGCACTGTCGGTCAGGCGGTTGGAGAAGCGAACCTCCTTGACCTTATCCTTCAGGCGATCGCTCATCAGTGAGATCAGATCACTGAACTCCTTCTGTGCCTCTTCGCGCTTCTTTTCCTTTTCCTTCTTCTCTTCTTCGCTGTCCAGGCTGATATCGCCACGGTCAACCGCTTTGAGATGCTTCTCATCATATTCGGTCAGCGACTGGACAACCCACTCGTCGACCGGATCGGTCAGGAAGAGAACCTCGTACCCCTTGGCGCGGAACGCCTCAAGATGCGGCGACTGCTCCAGTGTTTCGCGGCTTGCGCCAGTGATGTAGTAGATGTCTTTCTGCCCTTCCGGCATCCTGCCGGCGTACTCCTTCAACGAAACAAAGGAGCCCGCTTCGGTGGAGGTGCTTTCAAACAGGATCAGTTCCTGCAGCTTTTCCTTGTTGGCATAGTCAAAGTGCATTCCCTCCTTGATAACCTGTCCGAACTCCTTCCAGAAGGTAACGTATTCGTCGAAGTTCTGCTCCTTAACTTCCGAAAGTGTCGAAAGAATCTTGCCGACCAGGCTCTTCTGGATCCGCTTGATCTGCACATCCTCCTGGAGGATTTCGCGGGAAACGTTCAGAGGCAGATCGGAAGAGTCAACGACCCCCTTGACGAAACGGAGGTAGTCCGGGATCAGCTCTTCGCACTTGTCGCTGATGAAAACGCGGCGCACATACAGCTGAAGACCCTTCTTGCGGTCGTTCATGAACATGTCGAACGGTTTCTTGGCCGGCAGATAGAGCAGCGCCTTGAATTCACTGGCCCCTTCGGCCGAAAAATGAATCGTGCGGAACGGTGCGTCGTAATCGTGGGAGACATGCTTGTAGAATTCGGTGTATTCCTCTTCGGTGACATCGCTCTTGGGGCGGGCCCAGATCGCTTTCATCGAGTTGAGGGTCTGCTCTTCGGTCGTGTCGATCGTGCCGGCGCCTTCGATTTCTTCGCCGTTGACTCCTTTGGGAGTTTCGCTGCGGGTGACATCCATTACTACCGGATACTGGATGTAGTCGGAGTACTTCTTGACGATCGAGCGGATCTTCCATTCATCCAGATACTGCTTGAATTCTTCCTTGAGATGCAGGGTGATCTCGGTGCCGCGCAGATCGCGGCTGCATTCTTCGACCGTATAGCTGCCGTCGCCGGTCGATTCCCAGCGGCAGCCGTCGGTAACGGCTCCGCCTTTGCGGGTTTCCATGGTTACCCGGTCTGCAACCATAAATGACGCATAAAAACCGACGCCGAACTGACCGATCAGCTCCGGATCGCCGCTGGCGGCTTTTTCTTTCAGCGACTGCATGAACGCCTTGGTGCCGGAGCGGGCGATGGTGCCGATGTTTTCTTCCACTTCGGCCATATTCATGCCGATGCCGTTGTCGCGGATGGTCAGGGTACCGGCCTCCTTGTCAGGAATCAGCTTGATCTTCCAGTCGCTGTTCCCCTCAAGAAGAGATTCGTCGGAATGTGATTCAAAGCGGATCTTGTCGATCGCATCCGAGGCGTTGGAAATCAGTTCCCGGAGAAAGATGTCTTTGTTTGAATACAGCGAGTGGATCACCAGATCGAGCAATTGCTGCACTTCGGTCTGGAACTGTTTGGTGGTCTTGGACAT
This sequence comes from Desulfuromonadaceae bacterium, assembly GCA_049696195.1. Taxonomy (GTDB): domain Bacteria; phylum Desulfobacterota; class Desulfuromonadia; order Geobacterales; family Pseudopelobacteraceae; genus JACRCG01. The sequence goes on from JBAVTM010000032.1 coordinate 5,272, forward strand.
GACTGTTGCGTCTCCTTCGTGTGTTGGAATCTGGTACCGTCAACATAATCACAATGCCCCGGGTTTTCAAGGGGGAGATAGAAAAAACAAATTCTGCAAAACACCGGTCGGTATCTATACATAATTGAATATCCGGTAAGTTGTGTTATAGTCCGGAACAGTCAGGCAGGGACCAAAGCATAATGTTTATAACAACTTTAACTTAAAGAGGAGTGAAGAGCATATGAAAAGTAAGCATGACATTGACGATGACATGGTTGAGGAAACTGAGATAACCGAAGACGGGGAATTCGCCGCGCTGTTTGAACAGAGCAATGAAAAGGGCAGGAGCTGGCTGGAGCCGGGGCAGAAGCTGACCGGAAAAGTGCTGAAGATCGGTTCGGAATGGATCTTCATGGATACCGGTCAGAAAGGAGAGGGGGTCATTGAACGGAAGGAATTTCTCGATAGTGACGGCAACCTCACCGTTGCGGAAGGCGACACCATTTCCGCCTATTTCCTCTCTTCGAGCCATGGGGAGATGCACTTCACGACCAGAATCGGCGGCGGCGCTTCCGGAGGGGGAAATACCCAACTGGAGCAGGCCTGGCAGGCGGGAGTCCCGGTGGAAGGGGTGGTGGAGAAAGAGATCAAGGGGGGGTATGAGATAAAGCTCGGGGGAACGGCCCGCGCGTTCTGCCCGTATTCCCAGATCGCGCTCCGGCGCGTTGAGAACCCCGAGGCGCTGATCGGCACACGACTGACGTTCCGGATCAGTGAATACGCGGAAAATGGCCGCAACATCATCGTATCCCGGCGCGCCCTGCTGGAGGAAGAGCAGCAACGTCTGAAAGAGGAGGCGCAGGCGGGGATCAGCGAAGGGATGACGGTGGCTGGAACGGTTATCTCTCTGCAGGATTATGGCGCCTTTGTCGATATAGGAGGCCTGGAAGGGCTGCTTCCGATATCAGAGATCGGCTGGAGCCGTATAAAGGATGTCCGCGAAGTGCTGAGTGTCGGCCAGCAGCTGAAAGTCGTGATCAAATCAATCGACAGAGAAAAAGACAGAATCTCCCTGAGCATCAAGGATACCCTGGCTGACCCGTGGGATCAGGTGGTTGTCAGGTACCCGGAAGGATCGTTCCATACCGGGACTGTTGCACGCCTGGACACATTCGGAGCGTTTGTCACCTTAAGCGACGGAGTGGATGGCTTGCTTCACATATCGAAACTGGGGTCGGGAAAACGGATCAACCACCCCCGGGAAGTCGTCAAGGAGGGGGAACAGGTTGAAGTCAAGATCGAGAGCATCGACCGCGCCAGCCGCCGCATCTCCCTTGCCCTGGCCGGCCCGGCCCGTGCTGCCGCAGAGGAGGAGATCGTGCTGACCGAGTTTCGTCGACAGGCTGATGATGCTCCCAAAGGGATGGGAACACTGGGAGAGATGATGCGGGCAAGGAGCCAGAGGGGTAAAAATAAGTGACCACTGACGTGTACGGTGATAATTCTGATTGGGACAGTCGCTGCAAACAGTGCGGAAGCTGCTGTTTTGAAAAGATAGAAGATGAACGGGGCAATATCTTCTATATGCAGTCGGCCTGTCGTTTTCTTGATGTTGTTACTCGCCGGTGCAAGATTTTTGAGCGCCGTTTTGAGATCAATCCCAGCTGCATACAGCTGACGCCGGAATTGGTTCCAACCCTGCGATGGCTCCCACGCGACTGCGGCTATCATCGGAAGGTTGCTGCACCAGTCAAAGCTTCCCGGAAAAGCAAGCCGTAGAGACGCATGATCTTGCGTCTCTACGGCAGTAACCCCTCCACCAGCTCTACGACAACTTCGGCCCGGTTGAGAGTGTAAATATGTACTCACGGAACGCCGGCTTCCAGAAGTTCCTTGATCTGGCGCCGGGCATGGGCGACGCCGACTTTTTGTACCGCTGCAGCTCCCCCTGTCTGATCCGCTTGTTCCAGTTCAGCAAGAAAATCACCCGGAATGGACGCTCCACAGAGCGATACGATTCTTTTAATGACCTTCAGGCTGACGACCGGAAGGATGCCGGGGATAATCGGCTTTGTAATCCCCGCTTCACGGGCTCGCTTCACAAAGGTGTGATACAGGCTGTTGTCAAAAAACAGCTGAGTTATGGCAAAGTCAGCCCCTTTGTCGAGCTTCAGTTTCAAAAAGGAGAGGTCTTCCTGCAGACTTTCAGCCTCCGGGTGTACTTCCGGGTATCCGGCGACCCCGATCCCCATTGAGGGAAACGAAGAACGGATGAGGGTGACCTGATCAGACGCATACTGAATGGGAGAGGGGGGCGAGCCGTCCGCCGATCCGTCAAGCGGCAGATCGCCGCGCAGGGCCAGCACATTGTCAACCCCTGCTGCGGCCAGATCACCCAGGAATCGATCAATCTCCCCGGTACTTGAACCGATGCAGGTCAAGTGAGCCATCGTTTCAAGACCGTATTCCTGCTGGATGCGGGTGACAATTTCAAGAGAATCCGCATTGGTACTCCCTCCGGCGCCGTATGTCACGGAGGCAAAGAGAGGGTCAAGCCGGGCGAGGCGCTCCACCGTCTGAAAAAAAGCGGGCCAGTCCTGGCGCGCTTTTGGCGGGAAAAATTCGAGTGAAACAAATTTTTTATTCGGGCTGATCAAATCGATGATTTTCATAGTTCTCCACGAAAGGCAGGTGCGCTGAATCACATATCGTACCTTTTTATATAAAAATCAAAGTAAATAGCAACAGTAGATTTTCCACCGGATTTTTGATTTGACAGCGTACCGCCGGATGACGTATACAGTGAGCCCGCATTTTAGTGCCTTTTCCCAGCTAGTTAGCGGCCGTGATACACACTGAACAGACCCAACCCTGATGATCAGGATAACTTCTAACTTACATAAAGAGAGATCTGGAACCATGTTTAATTTGAAACCTGAAGTCGTTGCCCAGCTCGAACGCGTGCTCGGTTCTGTAGAAATGCTCCTCCCCAAAGCGGTCGCTCCGATCGACTGGGAACACTGTCCCGCTGCAAACTGGCGGCGTCACTCCTTCTCGGGGTATCTTGAACCGGTCCGGGTGACCGATACAACCATGCTCAAGGAGCTTCTCGGCGTTGAAGAACAAAAAGAAATCATGGTCAGCAACACCCGCCAGTTTCTGGCAGGGTTGCCGGCAAACAACGCCCTGCTGTGGGGATCACGTGGTTCCGGCAAGTCCTCGCTGGTGAAGGCACTGTTGAACGAGTTCGCCCCGCAGGGACTGCGCTTTATTCAGGTCGAAAAGGAAGACCTGATCTATCTTTCTGAAATATTCAATGCTGTCGAGAACCAGCCTTTCCGTTTTATCCTCCTCTGTGACGACCTGACCTTCGAAGTCGGGGAGCTGAGTTACAAGATGCTGAAAAGCGCCCTGGATGGCTCGGTCTATTCTGCTCCCGAAAATGTACTGATTTACGTAACCTCCAATCGTCGTCACCTTCTGCCCGAATATGAATCCGACCACCTGGGGGGCAAGTTCGTCAAAGGCGAACTGCAGCAGAGCGAAGCGATGGAGGAAAAAGTATCCCTCTCCGATCGTTTCGGGATATGGGTTGCGTTCTATGCATTCTCTCAGGACCGCTATCTGGATGCGGTGCGCCTGAATGTCGAAAAGGAGTGCAGTCTGCGCAACGTGCTGATCCCCTGGAGCAGCGATATCGAACGTGATGCCATCCAGTGGTCCCATGACAAAAGCAAACGCTGCGGCCGTACCGCCTACCAGTTTGCCAAAAACTGGGTGGGACGCTTCCTGCTGACGTCAAAAAACGCATAATTTTTTTTGAGCGCACATTTTGCTTGCCTTTATCATTCGCCTTCTTTATATTGATATTCATGTTCAATAGGGAGGGCGAATGATTCTCGAAAAAAAGCGTATGTTCAATATTTTTGCAGCATCCAAAGGACTTCGCTCAACCCGTCAGCGCGATATCATCCTCGACATTTTCCTCTCCACCCATCAGCACGTCAGCGTTGAAGAGCTCTATCTTAAAGTAAAGTCCAGCAATCCCGGCATCGGTCAAGCCACTGTCTACCGTACGCTCAAGCTGTTCGTTGAGGCCGGTCTGGCACGCGAGATTCTGCTGCATGACGGCCAGACCCGCTATGAGCATGTTGTTGCCGGTGAGCATCACGACCATCTGGTTTGTACCGGCTGCAATTCCATTATCGAATTCGAGGACGAAACCATCGAAAAACTACAGGACGAAATAGCCGTACGTCACGGTTTTCTGATCAAAAATCACAAGTTGGAGATTTACGGCCTCTGCGCCAACTGCAGAAAATAGGATTGCGCATCACCCGGTCCCTCACCCACGCGGAGAGGGGATTTTTTTAGCAGTCAACTGAAAATGAATATCAAATGCATAACGGGGAAGAGAACATGTCTACATGCTGCAGCAAACAGACTGAAGTAAATTTCAGCGGCAACGCAAAGAAAGTCGCTCTGGTGGGCAATCCCAATGTCGGCAAGAGCGTACTGTTCAACGCACTGACCGGTGCATACGTTACGGTTTCCAATTATCCCGGCACCTCGGTGGAGGTCGCGCGCGGGAGCGCCGTCATCAACGGGCAGCAATGGCAGGTGATCGATACCCCCGGCATGTACGCGATTCATACGATTACCGAAGAGGAGCGTGTGGCCCGGGAGATTCTGCTGCACGAAACTCCCGACGTGGTGATTCACGTGCTGGATGCCCGAAACCTGGAGCGGATGCTGGCGATGACGATCCAGCTGATCGAGGCTGGTCTGCCGGTGATCCTGGTGGTCAACATCATGGATGAGGCCGAGCGGATGGGGCTCGCCATCGACCTGAAGCTGCTGCAGCAGAAACTCGGCATCCCGGTCATCGGGGCGGCCACCGCCCGCAAACGCGGCATCGACGAGATCCGTTCGGCGATGAATGCCTATCGCTGCCCCTGCGAACAGGAGCGCTTTGAATACAGCCGTCTGCTTGAGCGTGACATCAGCGAGGTTGCCTGCATGATGGAGGGGGAATACATCCTCTCCCGGCGCGCCCTGGCCCTGCTGCTGCTGCAGCAGGATGAGGAGATCACCGAACTGGTGCGTCATCGCGAGGGGGACGGCTATGCTCCCCTGGCGGAGAAGGTGCGTGAGATAGCCTTTGAGCGCCGCGAATCATTCCATCTCGATCTGTCACTGGAGCGCAACGAGATGGTTCGGCGGATCGTGAACGGCGTCTTCACCGCACCGGAAAAGCGGGTGGTGACGTTGGCAGAGCGCCTTTCGCGTCTGGCGGTACGGCCTTTGACCGGTGTACCGTTGCTGCTGATTGTGCTCTACTTCGGACTCTACCAGTTTGTCGGGGTCTTCGGGGCCGGCACCCTGGTGGACTTTCTGGAAGGGAAGCTCTTTGAGGAATTGTTTAATCCCTGGGTCACCACCTTTATCAAGTCTCTGATCCCCTGGGAGATAATCCAGGAGCTGTTCGTCGGCGAATACGGCATCATCACTCTCGGCATCCGCTACGCCGTTGGCATCATCCTGCCGATCGTGGCGACCTTCTTCGTCTTCTTCTCCTTTCTGGAGGACACCGGCTACTTCCCGCGCCTGGCGCTGCTGGTGGACCGTATCTTCAAATATTTCGGCATGAGCGGCCGGGCGGTGATCCCGATGGTGCTCGGCTTCGGCTGCGACACCATGGCCACCATGGTAACCCGCACCCTGGAGACGACCCGTGAACGGATCATCGCCACCATCCTCCTGTCGCTGGCGATTCCCTGCTCGGCCCAGCTCGGGGTGATCATGTCGCTCCTCTCCAAGTTTCCCGGCGCTCTGGCGGTATGGGGCGGCTGTCTGCTCCTGCTGTTCATCGCCGTCGGGATGCTCTCGGCAAAAATCCTCCCCGGCGAGGCGCCGATGTTTTATATGGAGATCCCTCCGATGCGCCTCCCCCAGTTCGGCAACGTCGTCACCAAGACGTATACCCGCATGCAATGGTACTTCATGGAGATCCTGCCGCTGTTCGTGATCGCTTCAGTGCTGCTCTGGTTGGGGAAAATCACCGGCTTCTTCGAAAAAATGATCACCGCCATGACCCCGGTGATGGCCTCGATCGGTCTGCCGAAAGAGACGGCGGTGGCGTTCATCTTCGGCTTCTTCCGCCGTGACTACGGTGCTGCCGGGCTGTACGAGCTGCAGACCAAGGGGCTGATGGATGCCCGCCAGCTGACCGTGGCCGCCGTGACCCTGACCCTCTTTATTCCCTGTGTCGCCCAGTTCCTGATCATGAAGAAAGAGCGGGGGTGGAAGGTGGCCGGCGCCATTGGCGTTTTCGTCAGCCTGTTCGCCTTCGGGAGCGGCTATGTGTTGAACAAGGCGCTGCTGGTAACGGGGTTGTTGTCATGATCTGCGGCTTCTGCGGGTTCGAATTCGATGAAGAGAGCGGCAAGAAGGGGTGCGGCGGCTGTTCCGGCGGCTGTCACAGTGTTCACTGCCCGCGCTGTAATTACAAGAACCCGCTGGAGTCCGGCGTGGTCAAAAAGCTGAAAACAATCTTTGGAAAGAATGTAACTGATAAAGGAGACAAGGAATGAAACTTTCGGAAAAGTCAGAAGAGATTCTTGAGGCGTTGTGGGTTGCGGTGGAAGAGGAGGGTGCGGCCTTTCTCGATCCCGAGAAACTGGGATTCCCCGTGGATGACCCGGCCTACGTGGAGCTGACCGGCTACGCCATGATCGAAATCCGCCAGGGAATGATCTATTTCCGCCCCGAGGGTCTCAACGAGGGGAAGATGACGATTCGTCGCCACCGCCTTGCGGAGCGGTTGATGATGGATGTGCTCAATATACGCGGTGACGACGGGGAATTCAAGGCGTGCCAGTTTGAGCATCTGCTCAACGAGGGTGCCGACGTCAAGGTCTGCACGATGCTCAATCATCCGACGACCTGTCCGCACGGCAAGCCGATCCCGCCAGGTGAATGCTGCCACCAAGCGAAGGCCGACGGTGATCTGGGGGTAGTGCCGCTGACCGAATTCAAATCGGGACAGGAGGGGGAGATCGCCTACATCCAGACGGATGACAACAAGAAGATGCAGAAGCTGATGGCGATGGGAGTTCTGCCCGGCAACAAGATTGTGCTGGTGCAGGCGTACCCGTCATACATTTTCCGGGTCGGCTATTCGGAATTTGCCATCGATACCAATCTGGCCAAAGAGATCTTTGTGCGGAAGTAGGCGGGGAGCGTAACGGTCGGGAGCAGGCCGGCTGTTGTTCAGGCCGGTCTGCCCCCGACCGGCAGCTTGGTTTTATCGATTTTTCTCCGGTCTTTTCTGATGCCCTAAGCCAGGTTATTCAGCCGGATTGTCCGACGGAATCGATGTCAGTCTGGATTTCTGCAAGCATATCCAGAGCAAAATTCTTTGCCCGTCCGCCGGGTGCGATCATGCCGTATGCGATTGCCTCCCGCAGTTCTGCCTCGGTGGCCCCTTCCGACTTCGCGACCGCGAAGTGTTTTTTCAGTCAAGTCGGGCATCCAACTGCAACGGCGCACCCAACCCTGATCAACTCGCGTATCCTGCCGTCAAGCACCTCTTCGTACTCGTAATCGAGAAATTTCTTCCTGATGTTCATGGT
>JBAVTM010000033.1:0-2326 GCA_049696195.1 Desulfuromonadaceae bacterium
CGGAGGGACATCTCCGAAGCTGGTGTCATAGGGCTTGTAGTCGGCTGGCGAAACGGACGGGGATTTACGTGGAATTACTTCAACTTCACCTGGCTCCGGAAAGACGATTCGCTCACGCATGTGCGCTACGATCTCATCTGGCATAACCATTACCGGGGTGCGGTATTTTTCGGACAGGTTGAAGGCGCGGATAACCTCTTCATATGTTTCCTGTACGGAAGCAGGTACAAGACAGATGGCCGGATGGTCACCATGTGTTCCCCATTTGGCGCACATAACGTCTGACTGAGATGGGCCAGTAGGCATACCGGTAGAAGGTCCACCGCGCATGACGTTATAGATTACGCAGGGGATTTCGGCGATGCAGCCATAGCCGATAAGTTCCTGTTTAAGAGAAAGACCGGGGCCTGAAGTTGAGGTCAGGACTTTTGCACCGGCAAGCGATGCACCAAGAATGGCGGCCATGGCGGCAATTTCGTCTTCCATCTGCATGAATTTCCCGCCGAACTTGGGTAATTCGGCAGACAGAACTTCAGAAACCTCAGTCGAGGGGGTGATCGGGTAGCCTGCAAAGAAGTCGCATCCGGCGTATAATGCACCTTGTGCGGCAGCTTCATTACCCTGAAGAAACGCTACTTTTTTGGACACTGTTCATTTCCTCCTGTTGATTTATTCGGTTATGACTTTGATAGCGAAGTCTGGACAGCGCAATTCGCACTGCATACACTTGATACATGCCTCAAGGTTTTTCACGGAAGCATAGAATCCCTTCATTTCAAGAACCTTGGTGGGGCAAAACTCAACACAAATATGACAACCCTTGCAGTACTTCTCAATAATTTCGATTTTTGGCAATTTTTTTTCCATCTAAAAAACTCCTTTATTCCGTAATAAAAGGTGGTAAATACAGGCTCCAGAATGAAGCAAAAGAAGGGCGCAAACACCACCCTTCTTTTGCCGACTTCCAGAAACCTGGAATTCAATCACTACTTCATGCTGCCAACCAGTTCCTTAACCGCTGCAACCGACTTGTCCATCATAGCCTGTTCAGCGGCATCAAGTTTGAACTGAATGATGCTTTCAACGCCTTTTTCACCGAGCACAGCCGGTACGCCAACGTAGAATCCGTTGACGCCGAACTCGCCCTGCAGGTAGCAGCAGGTCGGCAGAACTCGTTTCTGGTCCTTGAGAATCGACTCAGCCATAGCAATAGCGGAAGACGCCGGTGAGTAAAATGCAGAACCGGTTTTCAGCAGGGCAACAACTTCGCCGCCGGCACCACGGGTACGCTTAACCATGGCTTCCATGACTTCTTTGCCCTTCTCGGCGCCGTATTTCTGCTCAAGAAGCTCAGTGACCGGAATTCCGTTAACACTTGCATAACGAACCAGAGGCACCATGTCGTCGCCGTGACCGCCGAGGGTCATGGCAGTAACGTCCTTAACGGATACACCCAGCTCCCAGGCGATAAAGCTTGCGAAACGAGCGGAGTCGAGTACACCGGCTTGGCCGATAACACGGTTGTAAGGGAAACCAGTAATCTTCTGGCAGAGGGTAACCATGGCGTCAAGAGGATTGGAGATAACAATAACGATCGAGTTCGGAGCGTTAGCCTTGATCCCTTCGGCAACCGAAGTCATGATCTTTGAGTTGACTTCGATCAGGTCATCGCGGCTCATGCCCGGTTTGCGCGGCAGTCCGGCAGTAACGATGACGACATCAGAGCCTTTGATGTCTTCGTAGCTGTTGGTGCCTTTCAGGTTTACGTCGTAGCGATCTACAGGGCCGACTTCAGCAATGTCGAGCATCTTGCCCTGGGGCAGACCTTCAACAATGTCAAAAAGAACAACATCACCGAGTTCACGCAATGCACAAAGCTGAGCGAGAACGCCGCCGATCTGTCCGCCACCGATAAGTGAAATCTTTTTACGAGCCATACTGTTTCCTCCTCTTCTTTTTTTTGTAAAATAAGGCAGGAGTTGTATCCCCGGCCCCTGCTAACTGCTGAGTATTACATATTTTCTATCAGTGCATCGGCAAAACCTGAACAGGAAAGCAGTGTCGCCCCCTGCATCATCCGTTCAAAATCATATGTTACGCGTTTCTGGCCGATAGTTCTGTCGAGTGTCTTGACGATCAGATCTGCCGCTTCCTGCCACCCTATATATTCGAGCATCATGACACCTGAAAGAATAACAGAGCCGGGATTTACCTTGTCCAAATTTGCATACTTTGGGGCAGTGCCGTGGGTAGCCTCGAAGATGGCATGACCGGTCACATAGTTTATATTGGCGCCGGGTGCTATACCGATACCACCAACCTGGGC
>JBAVTM010000034.1:0-7046 GCA_049696195.1 Desulfuromonadaceae bacterium
AGCGAGTGATCCTTGAGATCACGCTTCAGCACGTCAAGCTCTGCCAGCGTCAGGTCGGAGAGGAGCTCATAGTAGCGGAGCATCAGATCGTCGGAGATCGACATGACTTTGCCGAAGATCTCGTCGCCCGGCTCGCTGATGCCGATGTAGTTGCCGAGGGACTTGGACATCTTGTTGACGCCGTCCAGCCCTTCCAGCAGCGGCATGGTCAGGACGCACTGGGGCGACTGCCCCCATTCGCGCTGCAGCTCGCGCCCCATCAGCAGGTTGAACTTCTGGTCGGTCCCCCCCAGCTCGACATCGGCCTTCATCGCCACCGAATCATACCCCTGGATCAGCGGATAGAGGAATTCATGGATCGCGATCGGTTGCTGGTTGGTAAAGCGCTTGGAAAAGTCCTCCCGTTCCAGCATGCGGGCCATGGTGCACTTGGAGGCCAGGGCGATCATGCCGCTTGACCCCAGCTCGTTCAACCAGGTGGAGTTGAAGACGACCGTGGTCTTCTCCGGATCGAGAATCTTGAACACCTGCTCCTTGTACGTTTCGGCGTTTCTGAGCACATCCTCGCGGGTCAGCACCTTGCGGGTCTCGGATTTGCCGGTCGGATCACCGATCATGCCGGTAAAGTCACCGATCAGAAAGTTGACGTTGTGACCCAACTGCTGGAACTGGCGCAGTTTCTGGATCAGTACGGTGTGCCCCAGATGCAGGTCGGGCGCGGTCGGATCGAAGCCCGCTTTTATAACCAACGGGACGCCGCTGGAGAGGGACTTCGCCAGCTTCTCTTCCAGCTCCTTTTCGATCAGTACTTCAACGGTGCCGCGCTTGATGACGGCCATCTGTTCGGCTACGGACATATACCAACTCCTTGAAGCTGTTTCAGCAGGAAATATTTATGCGTTCAATACTTACAGCCTTGCCGCTCTGCTCATCAACGCCGACCACAACCGCATTCAGGCGGATATCCTTCTTGGCAACCTCAAACTTGGCCGGCAACTGGGTCAGAAAGCGGTAAATCGTCTCTTCCTTCCCCATGCCGATGACCGAATCAAAGCTGCCGGTCATACCGGCGTCGGTCATAAAGGCGGTTCCCTGCGGAAGAATCCGTTCATCTGCGGTCTGAACGTGGGTATGGGTACCGATCAGGGCGCTGATTTGGCCATCCAGATACCACCCGAGAGCCGATTTTTCCGATGTCGCCTCGGCGTGAAAATCGACAAAAACAATCGGCGTCTCCTGCTTGAGGCGCTTTATTTCACGATCGGCAACCAGAAAAGGGCATTCAATGGTTTTCATAAATACCCGCCCTTCCAGATTAAGAACGCCGACTTTGACTCCACCAGGGGTTGTCAGGATCGCACTCCCGACCCCGGGCGCTCCGGCAGGATAGTTGGCAGGACGGATTACACGCGAGTCAGCCAGAATAAACGGCACCTGCTCCTTCTTGTCCCAGATGTGGTTGCCGCCCGTCAGCAGGTGAACGCCCTGATTGAACAGCTCCTTGGCGACCTCGACCGTCAGCCCGAAACCGCCGGCGGAATTTTCACCGTTGGCGATCACGATATCGATCGTGTGCCGGTCCACCAGGCGATGCAGCTCTCGCGACAGCGCCTGACGACCCGGTTTGCCGATGATATCACCTACAAATAATATTTTAACGGGCATATTCGATTGAACGTGTTTCGCGTATCACATTGACTTTGATCTGACCCGGATAGGTCATCTCGGCCTCTATTTTTTTGGCAATATCACGGGCCATGACCACCGACTGGTCATCGCTGACCTGCTCGCTGGAAACCATGACGCGAATCTCGCGGCCGGCCTGGATCGCAAATGACGACTGCACACCGCTGAACGATGTTGCGATGCGCTCCAGATCGCCCAGACGCTTGACGTAGGTTTCCATCATCTCGCGACGGGCGCCGGGACGGGCGCCGGAAAGGGCATCGGCGGCCTGTACCAGAATCGCCAGCACCGAATTCGGTTTCTCATCTTCGTGATGCGCCATGATCGCATGGACAATCTTCGGCGTTTCCCCGTATTTACGGGCCAGTTCGGCTCCGATGACCGCGTGTGAACCCTCGACTTCATGGTCAACCGCTTTGCCCAGGTCATGCAGCAGGCCGGCACGTTTGGCCTGTTTGACGTTCAGCCCCAGCTCCGCAGCCATGATGCCGCAGAGGAACGCGACTTCCAGCGAGTGGAGGTAGACGTTCTGGGTATAGGAGGTCCGGTATTTGAGGCGACCGATCAACTTGATAACTTCCGGGTGGATGCCGTGGACTCCCAGGTCGAAGGCGGCCTGTTCACCCGCTTCTTTAATCGAAAGCTCCACTTCTTCGGTTGACTTTGCCACGACCTCTTCGATGCGGCCCGGATGGATGCGTCCGTCGGCCAGCAGTTTTTCCAGAGATAAGCGCGCCACTTCGCGGCGTACCGGATTGAAGCCGGACAGAATGACCGCCTCGGGGGTATCGTCGATGATCAGGTCGATGCCGGTGGCAGCCTCAAGAGCGCGGATGTTGCGCCCCTCACGGCCGATAATACGCCCCTTCATCTCGTCAGACGGCAACGGCACGACAGAAACGGTACGCTCGGCGACATATTCACCGGCATAGCGCTGAATCGCAAGCGCCATGATTTCCTTGGCTTTTTTGTCGCCAGTCTCACGGGCCTCATCTTCAATCGTCCTGATGATCTTGGCGGCATCATGCTTGGCCTCGGTCTCCATTGCGTTCATCAGCTCTTTCTTGGCTTCTGCCGCCGACATGCCGGAAATCTGCTCAAGCCTGGCATTCTGAACATCGGCCGCTTTTTTCAGCTCCGCATCCCGCAGGTCCAGGGATTGCTCTTTTTGAGAAACGGCCTGCTCTTTTTTCAGAACATCCATCTCTTTCTGGTCGATCAGGCCGGCTTTTTTATCGAGATTCTCTTCCTTCTGCGTCAGTCTTTTTTCAAGAATCTGAAGATCCTTGTTTTTTTCGCTCGTTTTGCGCTCATGCTCTTCCTTGGTCTGAATAGCCAGATCCTTGGCCTTGAGTTGAGCTTCCTTGGTGATGGTATCTGCTTCGCGGCGGGCATCGTCGAGCACCTTGCGGGCAAGCTCTTCGGCCTGTTTCAGAATTGATCCGGAATCCTTCCTGTTGAGCTTGTTGCCGACAAGATAGGCTCCGGCAGCGACAATCAGAGTAATGACAACGCTTATAATTATTTCCATACTATCAACCTCCTGTATATGAATCCGGGCCGCCTGGCGAACTCCGGTTACTTCTCTATCGGAATGCGAATGATGCGTTTGTCAGAAACAATAATTTCCATCGGAATATCGTGAACGTCCGCCGGAAACGCCCCGTCAGTCAGCTGAAAATCGTGACAGAGTCCGATCAGATGGGCCGTGCATCCCGGGTGCTGCAGAAAACGGTCATAAAATCCTTTTCCGTAGCCGATCCGGTGACCACTCAGGTCAAAGGCGACCCCCGGAACGACGATCAGGTCGGCTTCATCCGCCTGGTGATCGGTCCCGGTCGGGCACGGCTCCAGGATACCGTACGCACCTTCCTGTAACGCCTCGACCCGTTCGACGTGGCGAAACACCATATGATGCCCGCAGACCGCCGGATACAGCACCCGTTTTCCCGCCTGAAAGGCAGCGGCCAGGATCAGGGCTGTATCGGCTTCGTTATGGGCGGGCGCGTACAGCGCAATGCATTCAGCACCGGCATACTCATCAAGAGAGAGCAGGTTGAGTTGTGCCGCGCGACTGGATGCGCGCCACGAATCAGGGCTGAGCGCACGGCGCTCTGCCAGCAATTGCGAACGGAGCGAACGCTTGGGCATACATTTCTTTCTGGACAGCACGTGCGGAATGGCCCCGAGTGGCATCGGGAAGGTCGACCAGGGAGGCAGAAGAGGGGAAAAAGGCTTGAGTACCGTCAGGTAAAATTGCTGATTACGAATCACGCTACTCGGAAGCGTTTTTTCCTTTCTGTGAGGATATATTCAACGGGCGGTACATTATTTCAATCAGACGTGTAAATTACCGCGTGTGACGAACCCGAACGGCAGTACAATAATGCGAATATATGATCAAGTCTCCCTGAGAGACCATGTAAAATCAGACCGTTTCCAGCGCAGCAATCATCGCTGTGATCCTGCTATCGACGGCAGCATCCTGCTCCCTTCGGGAGCGCAGCTCGAGCAGCTCTTCCGAGGCGTTCAGCAGAGCCAGCGTCAATACCAGTTGAGCATCACCATTTCTAAGAGCGCTGCCGATCTCCTGGAGTTTTCCATCTACAAATGCTTCAACCGCTTTAACTTTCGCTTCGGAAGCGGAGCTCCGGACCGATAGCTCACGACCGAGGACTGTCACTGCATGGCTTGTTTTCATACAATGACCCCGGTCACGCGTTAAATCCCGTCCAGCCTGCCAAGAATGGCATCGACACGGGACCTGATACTGTCACGGTCGCTTGAGAGCCGCTGTATTTCTTCATTCAGTCGCGCGTTTTCATCTTTCAGGGCGCTATACTTTTCGACGAAGCCGCCGATTTTCTTTTCGAGTACTTCCAAGAGTTCCTGGTCCATGTGTTCTGTTTCCTTTCGAAGGGGTTCACTATACGAAGTGGCCGGCACAAAGTCAAGCCCTAATTGATTGAAATCGCAGAGTTCCGCGACAGCCGCCCCCCCTCGGCGGCTTGATTTTTCAGGCCTGGAAAAGGGCATCCGTAAACTCCTGCGGATCAAAGTCGCGCAGATCTTCGATCGATTCGCCGACGCCGATGTAGCGAACCGGCAGGGCGAATTCGTGACTGACCGCCACCAGAATGCCCCCTTTGGCGGTGCCGTCCAGCTTGGTCAGGACCAGTCCGCTGACACCGGCGGCCTCCTTGAAGAGGCGGGTCTGGGAGGTCGCATTCTGGCCGGTGGCGGCATCCAGCACCAGCAGGGTTTCATGGGGCGCTCCCGGAATCTCGCGGTCGATGACGCGGCGGATTTTTTTCATCTCCTCCATCAGGTTGACCTTGGTATGGAGACGCCCGGCAGTATCGACGATCAGTATATCAACGTCACGGGCGACTGCAGCCTTGCAGGCATCAAAGACAACCGCCGACGGGTCGGCCCCTTCCTTGTGACGAATGACATCAACCCCGGAGCGATCCCCCCAGGCGATCAGCTGTTCGGCCGCGGCCGCGCGGAAGGTATCGGCCGCCGCAAGCAGCACCTTGCTGCCGGAGGCGGAGAAGCGCGAGGCCAGTTTGCCGATCGTCGTGGTCTTGCCGACACCGTTGACGCCGATCACCAGCAGCACGAACGGCTTCGCGGTGGCGATATCGAGCGGAGAATGGTGGGCGGTCAGCCGGGCCAGAATCTCCTCTTTCAACGCACGCCTGAGCGCCTCGCCATCCTTCAGTTCGTTGCGCCCCAGCCGCCCTTCCAGGGTGCGGATCAGCTCCACCGTTGTCTTGACGCCGATATCGGAGGTGATCAGGATCTCTTCCAGCTCCTCCAGTGTATCGGCGTCGATCGTCTTTTTGCCCAATACCAGAGCATCGATGCGCCCCACCAGACCATCCTTGGTTTTCTTCAACCCGGACTTCAGCCGTTCAAAAAGTCCCGGCTTGGCTGCTGTTTCCGGCACTCCCTGCAGCCGAACCGGCGTCGGTTCAGGAGCTGCCGTTTCCGGAGAAGGGGGCGGTGCATCGGTGGATTCCGCACCGGCAATCTTGTCGATCAGACCCCGGAAAAAACTTTTCTTCTCCTGCAGTGCCATCATATCCCCCTTTTCAGCTCGGCGATTGCCCGGCGAAAATGGTAGAGCGCCAACGCCACCGGGCAGCTGCGCTCGATGTTCATGACAAGCGAATAATCCTGATCGATGCAGCCGATCATCAGGTGTCCGTTGCTGGAAGTAACAACAACGTCCTCCACCTCTCCGATTTGCGCGGCACTCTGCATCTCCTTGAGGCGCGCCAGGATAATCCCCTTGTGAGCGGCTATGAAGCGGATGTCATAGGGGTCACAATGACACTGTTCCATGACCGCTTCACCTTCCCAGTCCACCAGAATAGCACCGATCGCCTGCGGAACGGTATCCACCAGTTTTTTTAATACATCTTCGATTGACATGCAGCCTCCAAAATAAATGGTTAGGAGTGAGGAGTGAGGTGGAGGGGGCAGAAAAACCAGCCTATTATTCTTCACCCCTCACCTGAGTACTCCTCACTCCTCACCGTTTTTAATGCATCCGTACCGAAACAACCCGCGATGCCCCCGGTTCCTCCATCGTGATGCCGTAGAGGGTATCGGCCACCTGCATTGTGGCCTTGTTGTGGGTGATGATGATGAATTGCGAAATCGAGCTCATCTCCCTGACCATTTCGTTGAAGCGGCCGATATTGGCGTCGTCCAGCGGCGCATCGACCTCGTCAAGCAGGCAGAAGGGGGTCGGCTTGATCAGGAAGATCGAGAAGATCAGCGCCACGGCGGTCAGCGCCTTTTCGCCCCCCGAGAGGAGCGTTACATTCTGCAGCTTCTTTCCCGGCGGCTGCACGATGATATCGATGCCGGTCTCCAGCAGGTCCTCTTCGTCGGTCAGGCGCAACTCGGCCCGGCCGCCGCAGAACAGGCGGGGGAAAACCTCCTGGAATTTGGCGTTGATCAGGTTGTAGGTTTCCAGAAAACGCTGGCGGGTGGTGCGGTTGATACGCTGGATGGCCTGCTGCAGACCGCGCAGCGACTCCTCCAGGTCCTCCTTCTGACCGTTAAGAAACGTGAAGCGCTCCTCCATCCCGGCGCACTCCTCGATCGCCATCAGGTTGACCTCGCCCATCTCGTCGAGAAGCCGCTGCAATTCGACCTGCCGGATCCTGCCGGCCGTTTCGTCGAATCCGGCCGACTCCAGCTTTGCCACCGCTTCCGCCATGGTGATGCGGCTCCGCTCCTGCAGTGCCTGCTCCAGATGTTCCCCCTGCAGCGTCAGAGTCGAAAAACGGAGGTTGAGGTCGGCCTGCGACTGCCGGACTGCGTCGCTCTCTTCGCGGCTCTTC
>JBAVTM010000035.1:0-3616 GCA_049696195.1 Desulfuromonadaceae bacterium
CCGTTGCCGCTCCGGATACATTCGGCCGGTTCCTGGCCCTCGGAATTGCCGTGCTGTTCGGGATTGAGGCCTCGGTCAACATGGGGGTCGTAACCGGGCTGCTCCCGACCAAGGGGCTGGCGCTGCCATTTATCAGCTACGGCGGCAGCTCCCTGCTGATCAGCCTGTTTGCAGTCGGCATTCTGCTCAATATTTCATCGGGACTGAAGATATCCTCCATCAGCCTCAAGGAGGAAAAATGAAGCTGATCATTGCCGGTGGCGGCACCGGCGGACATCTCTTTCCCGGCATCGCGGTCGCCGAAGAGTTCCTGTCGCGCGACCCGGCCAACCGGGTGCTGTTTGTCGGCACGGAACGGGGCATTGAAGCGCGGGCCGTACCGGCGGCCGGGTATCCTCTGGAGCTGATTTCAGCTGCCGGGATTCGCGGCAAGGGAACTCTCAGCCAGATCAAGGGTTCGGCCATGATGGTGTACGGCTACGCCCAGTCGAGAAAGATACTGAAGCGTTTCCGCCCGGATTTTGTTCTTGGCGTGGGGGGCTACGCCTCTCTGCCGATGGTGCTTGCTGCCCGCGGCATGGGAATTCCCCGCTTCATCCACGAGCAAAACGCCATCCCCGGTCTGACGAACCGCCTGCTGGCCAGATTTGCCAGCAAGGTTTTCATCACGCTGGATGAATCGGCCCGCTATTTTCCAGCCGCGACAACCATGCTGACCGGCAACCCGCTCAGGCGGCAGATTCTGGATATGGTGGAGAAGCAAAATCCACCCTCAATCCACCCTTTGTCAAAGGGGGGAAGAGAACAGGGTGAGCAGGTGGGATTTCGGCTGTTCATTTTCGGCGGCAGCCAGGGTGCCCACGCCATCAACGCCGCCATGATCGGGGCGCTCCCCTCTTTGAAGGAGAGCCGGGTCAGGCTGGCAATCACCCACCAAACCGGCGAACGGGAGTGCGCCGATGTTGCGGCGGCATACCGCGCAGCCGGGGTAGAGGCGCTGGTGACCCCTTTCATCAGTGACATGGCGGCGGAATATGCGAAGGCTGATCTGATCATCTGCCGGGCAGGCGCCACGACCATCGCCGAAGTCACCGCCTGCGGCAAGGCCTGCCTGTTCATCCCCTTCCCGCACGCGGTTGACGATCACCAGCGGCGCAACGCCGAGGCGCTGCTCAAGAAGGACGCCTGTTTCATGATGCTGGAGCGGGAATTATCGGGTGAGTTTCTGGCCAGGACCATTGTCACGCTGGCAGAAGATCCCGATCTTGTACGACGAACCGGCGATTTGGCCCACAGCCTGGCGAAGATGGATGCAGCCAGGATTATTGTCGACCAGATGACAAACAAGACAGGTTAAGGTTAAGATTAAGGTTGAGGGTAAGACGTTCCTCAATCTCAACTCAATCCGGTACTGAGACCAAAGGGAGCAACATGTACGGAAAAATAGACAAGATCCACTTCGTCGGCATCGGCGGCATCGGCATGAGCGGGATCGCTGAAGTCCTCCTCAACCTGGGGTACAAGGTTTCCGGTTCCGATCTGCGCGGCTCCGACATCACCGAGCGGCTCGCCGGGCTGGGTGCCGAAATCGGCATCGGCCACAGCGCCGAAAACCTGAAGAATGTCGATGTCGTGGTGATATCCTCCGCCGTGCACGACGACAACCCCGAGGTGATCGAAGCCAAGAAGCTGCACGTGCCGGTCATACCGCGCGCGGAAATGCTGGCCGAGCTGATGCGGATGAAATACGGCATCGCCATCGCCGGCACTCACGGCAAAACGACCACGACCTCCATGGCCGCCGCGATCCTGGGGCACGCCGGCATCGATCCGACGGTCGTGATCGGCGGCAAACTGAATGCCATCGGCACCAACGCCCAGATCGGTCAGGGTAAATTCCTGCTCGCCGAGGCGGACGAATCGGACGGCTCCTTCCTGCTCCTCTCGCCCACAATCGCCGTCGTAACCAATATCGATGCCGACCACCTCGATCATTATTCCGGCATCGAGGAGATCAAGGACACGTTTGTCGAATTCATCAATAAAGTCCCCTTTTACGGGCTGGCGGTCCTCTGCCTCGATGACAGGAACATCCGTGAAATTCTGCCGCTGGTCAAAAAACGGTACACGACCTACGGGCTCTCGGCGCAGGCGGATATCCGTGCCACCCATATCAGGCATGACGGCTTTATGACGTCGTTTGTCGCCTACTTCAAGGGGTACCGGCTGGGTGACATCTCATTTCCGATGCCGGGGCCGCATAACGTCCTGAACGCGATGGCCTGCATCGCCGTGGCACTTGAGCTTGATATACCGTTTAACGCCATCCAGGAGGGGTTCGCAACGTTCAGCGGTGTCGGACGACGCTTCACCGTCAAGGGGGAGCCGAAGGGGATTATGGTCGTGGACGACTACGGTCATCATCCTGCCGAAATCAAGGCGACTCTGGCAGCGGCCCGGGAGGGATGGCCGGAGCGCCGCATTGTGGCCGCTTTCCAGCCGCATCGCTACAGCCGCACCCACGAACTGTTCAAGGATTTTGTGACCGCCTTCTATGATGCCGACGTGCTGATAGTGACTGACGTGTATGCCGCCGGTGAACAGCCGATCGAAGGCGCGTCTGCCGAACGGCTTGCCGCCGAGATCATTCGCCACGGCCAGAAGGATGTGACCTGGATCGCCAATCGTGAGCTGGTCCCCGAGCATCTGGCCGGAATCGTCCGCGAAGGTGACATCGTCATTACTCTCGGGGCCGGAAACATCTGGCAGCAGGGGGAAGCGCTGGTCCGCCTGATAGGAGAAGAACACTGAGACCTGATGCGCCGGACATACGCGGGCAGCTGCGGCAGAGCGAACCGATGTGCCTCCATACCTCACTCAAGGTAGGAGGTCCTGCCGACCTGTATGCGATTCCGGAAGATGAGGACGATCTCCGCAATCTGCTGAGGTGGCTGGGCGAGCAGGATATCCCGTGGATGCCGGTCGGCAGGGGGTACAACCTGCTGGTGCGTGACAAGGGGATTCGCGGGGCGGTTATCTCGCTGGAACGGTTCGACCGGATCACCGCAATCGGAGGGTCGCTGCTCAGGGCAGAGGCCGGCGCCGAAAATCTGGCGGTAGTGCGTTTCGCCCAGAAGCTGGGGCTGGGAGGCATCGGATTCATCTCCGGCATTCCGGGCACGATCGGCGGGGCGATAAAGATGAACGCCGGTGCGTATGGCGAGGGGCTCCTGGAGCGGACCGATCACCTGACTTTGCTGCGGGAGGGCAGAGTCGGCGATTTCCGCATGGAGGAGCTTGATTACGGTTACCGCCACCTGAAGCTGGAAGATGGCGATATCGTGCTGGCAGCGACCTTCAGGCTGGACGTGC
This sequence comes from Desulfuromonadaceae bacterium, assembly GCA_049696195.1. Classification (GTDB taxonomy): domain Bacteria; phylum Desulfobacterota; class Desulfuromonadia; order Geobacterales; family Pseudopelobacteraceae; genus JACRCG01. Next base: position 3,373 of record JBAVTM010000035.1, read on the forward strand.
GCGAACCGCACCATACCGAGGAGGAGATCCGCAAGGATCTGGAACTGCGGCGGGCAAAGCATAATGTCGGGCACCCCAGCGCGGGGTCGTTCTTTAAAAACCCGCAGGGGCAGGCGGCATGGAGATTGATCGACGCGGCCGGGATGCGCGGCGCACTGGTCGGCGGCGCTCAGGTTTCCGAGGTGCACAGCAATTTTCTCGTCAACACCGGTGGCGCGACCGCAGCGGATTTTCTGGCTCTTGC
>JBAVTM010000036.1:0-2068 GCA_049696195.1 Desulfuromonadaceae bacterium
CCTTAAATTCGCCGACCTCCGGGCAATTTCAACATTCTGCAAAGCAAACAGCCTGCTGCTGATTGCCGACAACACCTTTCTGACCCCTTATCTGCTCCGGCCGCTCGACCTGGGAGCTGACATCGCCGTCTACAGTGCGACCAAATACCTGGCCGGGCATAACGACACGGTAGCCGGTGTGGTAACCGTCAAGGAACCGCTGCTTGCCGAAAAGGTGTACTTCCATCAGAACTCGGTCGGCGCTGTCCTGGGACCGCAGGATTCCTGGCTGACGACCCGCGGCATCAAAACCCTCGGGATCAGGCTGGACCGCCAGCAGCAGAATGCCGGACGGATCGCGGAGTGGCTGGCGGCACACCCCCGCATCACAAAAGTGTATTACCCCGGCCTGAAAGACCACCCCGATCACACCCTGATGGGTCGAGAATCACGTGGTTTCGGCGCCATGATCGCCTTTGAGGTTGACAAGTTCGAGCTGGTCGAGCAGATTCTGCTGAAGACACGCCTGATCTCGTTTGCCGAAAGTCTCGGGGGGGTTGAAAGCCTGATAACCTTCCCGGAGGTACAGACCCACGCCGACATTCCGCCGGAGCTGCGGGCGAGATTGGGTATCAACAACGTACTGCTGCGCCTGTCGGTCGGGATCGAGGATTGTGATGACCTGATCGAGGATTTGCGGCAGGCATTTGAGGAGCATGAGTGACTACCAGAACAGATCCTGCACTACCGACTGACACAATCCCCCACCGGTTTCGCACGCATTTTCTCCCGCTCGTGACAGTGCTGCTGACCGGGATTATCGCCTATGCCAACTCGCTGAACGGGCCATTCCTGTTTGACGACCCCGGCATTGCGGATAAAGCCCAACTGCTTTCGAGGGCATATTCATCAACTGCCCGCCAGGTGGCCGACTTCAGTTTTCTCCTTAACCATTATATCCACGGCAACAACGTCTTCGGTTTCCACCTGCTGAACCTGCTGATTCATCTGTGCTCTGCCGTGACGCTCTATTTTATGGCAGCCAGCTCCATTCGTGCCTTGATTGGGAGCGGGCCTGAACTATCTGAACAATCACACTTCATGCAGCAGTTTGTGCCCCTTGCAACGGCGCTGCTGTTCGTCAGCCATCCGGTGCAGACTCAGGCGGTAACGTACATCGTACAGCGGTACACCTCACTGGCAACACTTTTTTACCTGTTTTCGATTCTGATGTTCATCAGAGCCAGGGTCTGTCATCTAAACGATGCACCACGCATTCACATCTGGCTTGCCGGCATCGTATCGGTTATTTCGGGACTCGTGGCCATGCGTTGCAAAGAAATCGCATTTACCGTGCCTCTCATGCTGGTACTCGTGGAGCTATTCATTTTTCACGGGCGCCTGCTGCGCAGCAGGATCTTTATGGCCGGCATGGCTGTTTTATTGTTGGTCATTCCCTTACAGCAAATACTTCGCCATGGGTCCGCCGGCATCAGCGACCTGATCTACGGCATCAGCCAGGGGACCAGGGAGGAGTTGACCTATACCCGCACGGATTATTTGCTGACTCAGTTTCGGGTCGTCGTTACCTATGTGAGACTCCTGCTGTTCCCGGTCAATCAGAACCTCGACTATGACTATCCGCTTCAGAAGGCCTTCTTTACCCCGGCGGTAATTTTACCGCTTATATTTCACATACTGATGCTGTCATCGGCGGCCTGCATGTTCTTCAAGTCGCGGGTCTATTTCAAAGACCGCAAGGTGATTACCGGGACATGCGTTCGACTCTGTTCACTCGGAATCGTCTGGTTCTATGTGACGCTGCTGGTGGAGTCCAGCATCATCCCGATCGTCGATGTTATCTTCGAGCATCGCCTCTATCTCCCCTCGGCAGGTTTTTTTCTTGCCATTGCCTCAGCCTCGGCCGGTATTCTTGCCCAACGCGAATCAACCCGAAAAAAGGCATGGATTGCACTCGCCGGTATTTGTCTGATTCTGACCACGGCAACCATTCGCCGCAATACGGTCTGGAGTGATGAATTACGACTCTGGGAGGACACCGCCAGAAAATCGCCCAACAAAGCAAGGG
>JBAVTM010000037.1:0-3787 GCA_049696195.1 Desulfuromonadaceae bacterium
ACCGATGTGACTGGCGGTGCATAGTCCGTTGGTAGATACCCAACGCCGGGCAAGATGTTGTCGTTCCATCCTCCGCCACCGGCAATCGGAACACCCCCCTCCACCCTTCTGCATCATCCAAAGCAGACCCTGTTCGCAGGGACTCAACTTTCAAACAGACTCATCTGTTCAGTCGCTAATTCCTTGGTGGTTGTGACTACCTTGGTTTTATTCTCTGGTGCTTTTGCAGGCTTTTGACTTTTTGGATGTTGTATTATTGATAACGGTTTGCGCTTTGCCATGGCCTTTCCAGCCGTAACTTCGTTACACGTTTCTTCATGACGGGATGATGAAACTGCAGAGATGTCCATCACCAGAAGCTCGATAAGTCCTGCCTGCGATGTGCAGTTGTGCCGTTTCATCAACTCGGCCAGTTTGCCAAACACCTCCGGCTTAAGTGCTATATTCAGGCGGCGAAGACCAGCTGCCTTTTCTCTACCGCGCTTCGCTGCCATGCGTTTACTTGCTGTTGTATCGCGCCCCATAGACCCTCAACCGTAATGTAGTTACGGCGTAACGTAATCACGCCTATACTTTCTTTAACAGAAATACGGCGTAGAATCAATCTCATCCTTTTGGGAGTCAGGTATGTCGTCAAACACCAGCTGATGACCTGCTCATAAAAAAATCCCTCCTGAGTTTCAGGAGGGATACTATAATCATTTACAAATTTAACTTCGCTACGACCTACCCCCCTGCCCTCTATTTGTAGTAACACTGTCGATGTCATCGGAAGCAGACTGGCGCAGCAGCTCTGCTATTAAATATTTTGCATGGCAAGGATCGTATTCACTGGGGATTGCAGGGAAGCTGCGAGTCAGCACAGTACTCAGACCCGTCATCGGTGTCAATTCGAGGTCAATAAATGCTGTAATTTTGAGGATTTGAGAACAGTTCTTTCAGGAAGAGGTTGTTGAGGTAGTGGCCGGTCTTGTTGGCTTCTACTTTTCCGAGAATGCGGTAGCCGCTGGTATAAAAATCGCCGATCAGATCGAGTATTTTGTGATTGACCAGCTCTTTTTTATAGCGGAGACCGCGCGGATTCATTATTTCATCATCCCCGATTACCACCGCATTGTCGAGTGACCCCCCCCTGGCCAGACCGACCTTGCGGATCGCTTCGATCTCCTCCTGAAGCACGAACGTACGGGAATTGATGATGGCAAATGCATTCTCGACGTCGGTCACCCGTTTTTTCTGTTTTCCCACCGGCGGGCGAAACTCAATTGACATCGTGATTTCAAGGGTATTAAGCGGTTTGACCTTGACCCAGGAATCGTTGTTATGCACTTCTACCGGGCGCATAACTTTCAGATATACTCCGGACTCGGGGAATTCATACACCCCCGCCTTCCACATCCCCTGATAGAATTCCCAGGCCGAACCGTCAAGGATCGGCACTTCGGGGCCGTCGATATAAACCAGGCAGTTTGTGATGCCTGAAAAATAGAGCGCGGCCATCAGGTGCTCAATGGTCGAAACGGAGGCACCCTCACAGCAGATCTGGGTGGAGAGGCGTGTGTCGCCTACCATGTCATAGCGGGCAGGAATAAGCTGACCGTTATAGACAAAAGCGATGCCGAATTCGCGACGGGGCAGAAACTCCAGGGTCACTTCCCTGCCGCTGTGCAGTCCAATGCCGGAAACTTTGAAAATGCGGTTTATGGTGGTTTGTCGTTTTATCATTTACCCGATAATCCTGCTTTAAGCTCTGCCTGTTCTGCCGCCAGAGCATCGTATTTTCGTTCCAGTTCACGAATCTGATCGAACAGGCAGGCTATCGCCTTGGCCTCGGGGTCCGGCAACTGGCCATGCTGCAGGTCGGCCCGACCGACATCCTTCTTCTCCTGCTCCATGACCATCCGGCCGGGAATCCCGACCACCGTGGCGTTCTCGGGCACCGCCTTGACCACCACCGAATTGGAACCGATCTTGGCCCCTTTTCCGACCGTAAACGGCCCCAGAATTTTGGCTCCTGAGCCGATCACCACGTTATCCTGCAGTGTCGGATGCCTCTTAACCTTGTCCCAGGTAACCCCGCCCAGGGTAACGCCGTGGTAGAGGGTTACGTTGTCGCCGATCTCGGCTGTCTCACCGATGACAACCCCCATGCCATGATCGATGAAAAACTTTCGGCCGATCCTGGCCCCGGGATGGATTTCAACTCCGGTCAGAAACCGGCCGATGTGGGAAATGAAACGACCGGCAAAAAAGAACTCGTGAATCCAGAACCAATGGGCAACTCGATAAATCCAGAGAGCATGCAGGCCGGGATAACAGAAAATAATCTCCATTACATTCCGGGCGGCGGGGTCGCGTTCAAAAACCGAGTTGATGTCTTCACGAATGTTTTTAAACATATAACCAACTCCTTCATTCACACCGATATCTATTTTTCAGACGTAGCACACTGCCCGCAAACCTGTCAAATTCATTTCATGACATACGAGCCCTGACAAACAGGATAACTGAGTTAATGAGGTTACTTTCTGCCGGTAAAGCCCGGAAGACAACTCCTGCCTATCGACAAATTCCTGCTCGACAAAAAGACCGTTTATTCATATAACAATTTTGACGGACTACTTCGCACTTACTGGAGATCACGTGGATACATTGACCCTGTCCGCCCCGGCTAAAATAAACTACCTGCTCGATGTCATAGGAAAGCGGCCTGACGGGTATCATGATCTTCGCATGATCATGCAGCGGGTGAATCTATATGACAAAATCACGCTCACCAGGACTGACAGCCCCGGCATAACCGTTACCTGCAACGCGAAAGGCGCCCCGGACGGCCCTGCAAATATTGCCTGGAAAGCTGCGAGGACACTGCTTGACCCTGCAGAAGCCCGCACCGGCGTGTGTATTGAGATCATAAAAAACATTCCTGTTGCCGCCGGTCTGGGAGGCGGGAGCAGCGACGCGGCATCGGTGCTGATGGGGATGAATGAACTGTTACGACTCGGCCTGACCGACCAGCAACTTATGGAAATTGGTTGTAAACTTGGCGCTGACGTACCTTTTTTCATTTTCAAAACAACTGCCCTTGCCGAGGGGATTGGTGAAAAACTCACCCCCTTGCCAAATATGCCGAAATGCTGGATTCTATTGATTAATCCCGGCGTTCCCGTTTCAACCGCCTGGGTTTATCGATCTTTACAGTTGACAAGCAAGAGAGAGCTGAATAGACTGCCGGAGTTTTTCGAGTCAATCGAGCATGTTGTTTCAATTTTATCCAACGATCTTGAATCGGTAACAATTCCGGCATTTCCGGTAATTGCCGACATCAAGGCCCGCCTGATGGATCTGGGCGCTGTTGGAAGCATGATGTCGGGGAGCGGTCCGACTGTTTTCGGTGTATTCAAAAGCTTTGATGCTGCAGAAGAAGCGCGTCGTGAAGTCACGAGAGGCACGACCTGGTTTGCTGCATCTGTGGAAACACTCTGATACTCAATTCTTTTCATTGGGGCGTCGCCAAGCGGTAAGGCACCGGATTTTGATTCCGGCATTCCCAGGTTCGAATCCTGGCGCCCCAACCAGTTTGTGTGTTGGATCACCCGTATCACAGGGGAAATCGCGTGTCCTTGGACAACATGGTGGTGTTTACCGGGAACGCCAATGCGGCGCTCGCGGAACTTGTGGTGCGGCACCTGGGATTGCCGCTCGGCAAGTCGGTGGTCGGCCGTTTCTCGGATGGCGAGATCCAGGTCGAGATCATGGAGCACGTGCGCGGCAAGGACGTGTTCAT
>JBAVTM010000038.1:0-1632 GCA_049696195.1 Desulfuromonadaceae bacterium
GCCGCCGATCATGCGATCCTGATCATCGGTCTTGACAAAATAGTCGAAAGCCCCTTTGCGCATGCAGCGGACGGCGGTCTCGATCTGGTTCAGGCCGCTGACAACGATGGTGACGATCTCCGGGTGCCGCTCGGCAATTTTCTCCAGCAGCTCCTCCCCGGAGAGGTGTGGCATGGTCAGATCCAGCAACACCAGGCCGATGCCCCCCTGATCGAGGATGGCCAGTACCTGGCGGCTGTCGCAGCAGGTGGAGATGTTGCTGATTCCGGCGCAGCTCTCCAGGGTCAGCGACAGGGAGCCAAGCCAGTCAGGCTCGTCGTCCACCAGCAGGATGCCGAAATCGGGATATGGGGTTGTGCTCATTGGGAGTGCTCCTCCTTGCAGACAGGCAGGGTAAGGGTGACAACCGTCTCGCTGCCGGGGACCGAATCGAAGATAAGCCGACCGCCATGTTCCTTGACGATGCCGGCTGAGACCGACAGTCCCAGACCGGTTCCACCGCTGTCACGCTTGGTGGTGAAAAACGGGTCGGTCAGGCGCGCCAGATGTTCGGGGGAGATGCCGCACCCCTCGTCCCGCAGGCGAAAGGTCACGCTGGAACGTTCCGGGTCGCAATACGTCGCCAGTTCAATGGCCCGCTCCGTGTCAGGCAGCGCCTGGCAGGCATTCAATATCAGATTTACCAGCACCTGCTCGATCCGTTGGGCATTGCCCCTGATCGGCGGGAGATGTTTGGCGTAGGAGACGGTAAAGCGGGAAGTCGCCTTGCGGATAGTAGGCTCGACCAGACGCACCGCTGCCTGAACAACACTGTTCAGATTCACACTTTCGTTGCAGGCGCTGTCTCCCTGCCTGGCAAAATCCTTCAGATCATCCACGATCCGCTTGATGCGTTTGCCCGCTTCCTGAAGCTTGTCGAGGCTGCGCGGGATTTCTTCCCGCATACGCGAGTACGGCAGGCCGCCGCAGGTGAAATCGCCATTTTCCCGGTAATACCGTTCCAGGATTTTAGAAGCATCTCCGAAAAAGCGCTTCACCGTCGGCGCCTCCAGCAGGATCAAGCCGGTCGGGTTGTTGATCTCGTGGGCTACGCCGGAGACGAGTATCCCCAGAGCCGCCATCTTGTCGGCCTGCACCAGTTGCTGCTGGCCCCGAAGCAGCTCTTCCTCCGCATGACGTCGCTCGGCGATTTCTCTGGTCAGGTCGGCTGTGCGCAGGGCCACCTGTCGGTGCAGGGTGCGCGACCAGAGGGCGAATCCGCCCAGAACAAGCAGCAGCGGCACAACCACCACGGCTGCGTGTTTGACCGTGGTGCGCAGATCGACCGGTTGAGGTTCCAGCACCCCCAGCCACTTGTTGTAGATTTTTTCATACTGTCCGGTCTTCTTGAGGATCGCCAGCCCTTCGTTCAGGCGGGAGAGCAGGTCGGCATCCCCCTTGTCCACGGCGTAACAGTACCGGTGGGTCGCCACGTTGCGCATCACCGGTATCAGGTTGGTAAGCTTCAGTTAGCGGATCAGGTACATCCCCGGCACAATGACCACCACGGCAAAATCGGTTTTGCCCGCAGCGACAAGGCGCATGGCATCCGCCGGGGTGTCGGTCAGCTCCAGGTGCGCCTTTGATCCCTTC
>JBAVTM010000039.1:0-10557 GCA_049696195.1 Desulfuromonadaceae bacterium
TTTACGGGATCGTTACATTACTCCAAGGAGGAACTCCCATGAAAAGACATTTCATCATTCTTGCCGCCATCGTAACCCTCGTGACCCCATCGCTCTGCACGGCGACGCCACCTCGTCCAGGCCCCTATGCGTCAGGATTCATCGGAGTGAGCGTTCCCCAAAATGCCAATGTGACAGGCTTCGATTACTTTGTAGGAACATCCTTTGATGAACGGGTCGAGTACGATCCCGGCATCAATATCGGCGGAACCGCCGGTTTTGACTTTGGCCTCATCCGCCTGGAAGGCGAGCTGTCGTATAAACATGGGGAAATAGCGACTATTTCCGACCGAGCCGGAAATTACCGGTACCGCAATGTAGACGGTACTCTCGGGGCGCTTGCCATGATGTTCAATGCATTTTTAGATCTGCACAATTCTTCGCCTGTCACCCCATACGTGGGTGGCGGCATAGGTTTTGCCGCCATGCATCTGAGCGACACTTTTGTTCCTGGCGACCCTCTGCCGATTTATCAGGAGGATGACGATTCCGTCTTTGCCTACCAGGCCGGCGCCGGCCTGGATATCGCTCTTAACCGAATGTTTTCCCTGGATCTGGGCTATCGCTATTTTGCAACCTCAAAGGCCAGGTTCGGCACAAACCGCGACATAGCTACCGAACTTACATTTCAGAGCCACAATGCAGCGGTAGGATTCAGGGTGAAATTTTAACCTCGCGTAACTGCTTTTTGTCGAGATTTGGCTTTACGGAACCGGGCAACCAAGGAGCTTGGTATGAAAAATACACACAAATCAATCTGGGTGAGAGGTATGAGTCTCGTCATCTTCGTTATGCTGGCGTTGCCATTTCCGACCATGGCCCAGAACGGCGGCAATGGCGAAGAAGCGCAGACTTTCAGCCAAGAGCAACTGGCGCAGCTGCTGGCGCCCATTGCCCTTTATCCCGATGAACTGATCGCACAGGTTCTGCTGGCTTCAACCTATCCCCTGGAAATTGTCATGGCTGACCGTTGGGTTCAGCAGAACAAGGATCTTAAGGGGAATGAGCTGGCCACAGCTCTTGAAAGGGAAACCTGGGACCCAAGCGTTAAAGCTCTGGTGAATTTTCCAACGGTTCTTGCAATGCTCAGTCAGAAGCTTGACTTGACCACCAAGCTCGGTGACGCCTTTCTGGAGCAGAAAGAAGACGTCATGGACATGGTACAGGAACTGCGAAAAAAGGCTGCAGATGCCGGAAACCTCAACTCCACCAGGGAACAGAGGGTTGTGGTCGAGGATGACAATATCATCATCGAACCGGCTGACACCAGTGTCATATATGTGCCCTCCTATGACCCTTATCTGGTCTACGGGCCATGGTGGTACCCCGCCTATCCCCCCTATTACTTTTATCCTCTGCCATATCCCGGAATCGTTTTTTCCTTTGGCATTGGCGTGACACTTGGTCTGCCGTGGGGTTACGCCTGGGGTGGGTGGGACTGGTACAATCACAATATATTTATCAACGCAAACAGGAACCTCAGCTACAACAGATATATCGACCGATCCCGCTATATCCAGCGCTATGAGAGGCGTGGGGTGCCGATCGGGAGCGGGCAGGTTTCCTGGCAGCATGATCCCGGCCACCGGCGCGGTGTCGCCTACAAGGATAAGGTGACCGCCCAGAGATTCGGGCAGCTCCCGGCACGTTCAGGCGTGACGAACCGCGAATCACGGGGTTTCATCACACCAAGCCGTACTGTCCAGGGGACACGCAGCGGCGGAGCTGTTATTGATCAAGGGAGGAGGGGAACTGTCCCGGCCGGCAGCGCAGAGCAGAAAATTCGCACAGAGAATATCAGAGGCAGTCGTTCCACCACGCCCAAGGCACCTCGTGAAAGTGCCTTTACCGGTGGTTACAGTGATGGTCCACGGATCAAAACGTTCAGTGAACGTGGCCGCCAGAGCGTCGGCGGCAGCAACGCATACCGCGGTGTTGTTGCCCCCCGGTCTGTTCAGAGACCCGGCTTTGTAGTGCCCCGTGGTGGAGACGTAGACCGCGGCGGAGTTAGCGTGCCATTTAATAAAGGCAAACGTGGCGGTCGATAACAGCCGGCAGCCTGAGGCTTAAGTTCACGACAGACCACCGACAACTTTGTGGAGGAACAACCATGGGCATCTTTAGATTTTATAAGTTGAGCATATCCCATTACCTGTTTGCCCTTTTGGCCATTAGCATGGCCCTGACAACGGTTGACCCAGCTTTTGCCGCTTCGGCCAAAATCCGGCAGAGCAGCTTCAGATCGCCGTCCGAGGCGGTAAATAGACTGGTCGAGGCAGTGAAGGGCAATAACAGCAAGGCCCTGAAATTTATTCTTGGCCCTGATTCAGAGAGGCTGATTTCATCGGGTGATCCGGTGACAGACCAGGCAGGGCGGGATCGTTTCATCGAGCTATACAATGAAAAAAACCACCTTGAACAGAAGGGCAGCAACAAGACGGTTCTTATTCTCGGCAAAGATGAATTCCCCTTTCCGCTCCCGCTTGTGCGCAAGGGGCGTATGTGGGTATTCGACACCAAGGCCGGCAGCAGGGAAATTCTGAACCGGCGGATTGGAAGGAACGAACTGGCAGTGATGGATGTGTTGAGGGATTACCTTGAGGCCCAGCGCGAATATGCACGCAAGGATCATAACGGTAACGGCGTACTTGAATTTGCCCGAAAACTCAACAGTACCTCCGGCACACAGGATGGCCTTTACTGGGAGGTAAAAGAAGGTGAAGAATCGAGTCCCTTTGGCCCGTTAGTAGCCAAGGCAGATTGTGAGGGGTACGGGAAACTGTTCGAAGCTGCCCCCCCTGAACCGTTTCACGGCTATTACTTCAAGGTTCTGATGAAGCAGGGAAAGAATGCTGAGGGGGGTGCGTTCGATTATCTGGTCAACGACAATATGGTGCTCGGCTTTGCTCTCGTAGCCTATCCGGCCCGGTACCGGGCCTCTGGCGTCATGACCTTTATCGTCAACCAGAGCGGCGTCATCTACCAGAAAGACCTTGGCAACGCCACTGTCAGGATTGCAACGGATATGACGCGCTTCGATCCGGACAAATCCTGGAAAAAGGTCGAACAATAGCAAGGCGGCACTTGATTGCACCGCCTTCTCATTTCTGATGTGTGCTTTATGCTTTGGGGCGGGACACACTGCCTTCTATTTCAGAGTAAGCACGAATTCAACAAGACTTTCTACCTGTTCAGCGTTAATCTGGCTGCTGAATGACGGCATGCCGCCCGGTCGGCCCTCTGTGATAGTTTTTGTAATATCCAACCTCGATTTTCCATATTTATATTGAGAGACCGTCAGATCCGGTCCGACCCCCCCTTTGGCATTTTCACCATGGCAGGAAACGCACAGCGTGCCGAACAACTGTTTCCCGGCGGCGACATACGCTTCCACCTTATGTCCGCCGCCGGCCGTACCGGCAGCAGTCGCTTCGACCGCCTTATGGGCAGCCTGTTTCTGACTGTCGCGCGCTTTTTTTGCAGCATCGGCCTCGGATTGTGAACTCCAGCCGCTGAACAGGTAGTACCCCATGAAGATCACGCCCCATACAGCCAGCACGGCAAAAAGAATCCGAAAGACGCCCGGAGAACTTTTTTCTTCGCGATATTTTATCCCATCATACTCATGCTGTTCTGACATATATCCGCTCCTTGCAAAAGAATTAGTCGTCCTCAAGCATCCTGTGTTTCGGCTCTTCAAGCTTCTGTTTCCGGTTCTTGTTCAACGTAACAGCCGCAATGGCAACCAGAACCATCAATAAAAACCCTGTCAATAGCAGAAAAACCAGCCGGGCATCCATCATCACTTTGTATCCCGCTTGATGTATGTTACCAGCTTCCATATTTTCTGCTGGTCGAGAGAACCGCTGAATGCCGGCATACCGTTAGCCTCGATCCCCCTGGAGATGATTGTAAACAGGTCGGCATCAGACCTGGCAGAGCCTTTCAGAGCCGGTCCGAGAGTCCCTTCGCGCTTGTCGCCGTGGCACGAGGCGCAGTGCTGCTTATAGAGCGATTCAGCCTCTTCTTTTATCGCCTTCAGATCGGTGAACGGGTTGCTCAGTGCGGCAGGTGCCTGCATTGCTGCTTCGGCCTTTTTGACCGGAATATCGGTCCCCAGCTTGCGCATATAGGCAATAATGGCGTCCATTTCGCTCTTCCCCTTGAGATCGTCCAGATCGGCCTGAGTATAGGGAAAACCGAGCAGCTTCATCTTGCGCTCGGAATAGGTGGCATCAAGCGGCTGGTTCAGGAAGGCGTAGGCCGGCATGTTTGAGGCCGGGACAACCGACTGTGGATTTTCCATGTGTTTGCGGTGCCACCCCCCCCTGGGATCCGGATATTTCAGACCGATATGCGCCAGGTCCGGGCCGGTACGTCGCGATCCCCACAGGAACGGACGATCATAGACGAATTCACCAGATTTTGAGTAGGTTCCACCATAGCCGTAGCGCTCAACATCGGAAGCAAGTGTGCGCACGGTTTGGGAATGACAGTTGTTGCATCCTTCCCGCATATAGAGATCCCGCCCTTCCTGCTGCAGCGGCGTGTACGGCTTGACTTCGGCAATCCTGTCCCCGGGGCCGTTGATCCATTTGAATGGAGCGATCATCGTAACCATAGTACCGACCATGATCACGACAAAGGCCAGAATGATGAAAATAACGGGATTTTTTTCCAACATGGTATCGTCCTCGTTTGTAGTGAATTTAGATTACGCCACGGCAGCCTGAGAATCGGCACCCTTCTGGTAGGTCTTGTAGATGTTGTAGATGAAGAGAGCCAACCCGGCCAGGTAGATAAAACCGCTGACCGCCCGTATCTTGTAATAGGGGAAGATGGCAATCATGGTCTCCATGAAACTGTAGTGCAGCGTTCCGTCCGGATTGCTGGCGAGCAGCATGCTTCCCTGCTGGACACCGGCGATCCACATGGTGATGGAATAGATCAGCTGGCCGGTCAGAACCAGCCAGAAATGGGCATTGGCCAGCTTGACGCTGTAGATTTCCGTATCGCTGATAACGGTGACGACATAGTACATGGCGGCAAAAACAACCATCGATACCCAGCCAAGCGCGCCCATATGGACATGCCCCGGCACCCAGTCGGTGTAGTGGATGAATGCGGAAAAGGAACGAACCGCCTGCATCGGCCCTTGCAGCGTCTGCAATCCGTAGAAGGTGATGCCGACAATCAGGAACTTGACCAGATAATTACTCTTCATTTTTTCCCACTGACCGTTCATGGTCAGGTAGCCGTTGAAAACGGCTCCCCAGGAGGGTGCAATCAGCATGATCGAGAACGCCATCGCCAATGTCTGGATCCAGTCCGGCACCGGCGTCCAGAGCAGGTGGTGCGCACCGGTCCAGAGGTACATGAAGATCAGCGACCAGAAGGCGATGATCCCCATACGGTGGCTGTAGATCGGGTTGCCGATCACTTTCGGGAGAAAATAATAAAAGATGGCCAGCGGCGGTACGGTCAGCACCATCGCCACGGCGTTGTGGCCGTACCACCACTGCACGTTGGCGTCATTGGTTCCGGCAAAGGCAGAATAGGATTTGAACAGATGGAGCGGCACCCCGAGGTTGTTGACGACGTACAGGACGGTGACACCCACCAGGGCCGCCATGATGTACCAGAGCGAGATATACATCTGCTCTTCCCTGCGTTTGAGGATCGTCATGAACACATTGATGGAGAACAGTACCCAGAGGATCGCCACGACAATGGCCAGAGGCCATTCCAGTTCGGCGTATTCCTTGGTGCGGTTGATTCCCATGGCCAGCGTGACAGCCGCGGATGCGATGGCGATATTGAAGATCCAGAGCGTCACCCTGGCCAGTTTCGGACTCCAGAGCGGTGTTTTGGTGAGCCGCTGGGTGATGTAGAAGAACATGGCGATGAAACTGCCGATGCCCCAACCGAAAATACCGGCATTGGTATGGATCGGCCGCAGACGGCCGTAGGTCAGATAGGGTGCAACATTCAGCTGCGGCCAGGCCAGCTGCAGGGAGATCAGGATACCAACCAGAACTGCGACCGTTCCCCAGATGATGCTCCAGGTAATGAACCCTTTTACCGAATCATCCACATACCGCGTTGGTGCATTCATGCATCTTCTCCTTTAGTGAAACTTCAAAAAATATGCGTTACTACGTTTACAAGGAACTGCCACGTGTGGCGACCAAAGTAAATGACGAGTTAACCTCTCTGTAACCTGAAAAGTCTAACATGGATAAATTGTTTTGCACGAATTTTTGAGGAGTTTTATTACGCAGGAAGGGATTTGCAGTGAATTCAGTTAAAAGGATATGCAGTCACCCCTGTTATCAGCAAGGATGACTGCATATAATCAAAAAATTAATAGGCTCCGGGGTCTCCCAACACATCTTCTTCAGTTACTCGTGCCCGGAAGATTCGATATACCCAGATTTTGTAGCATATAACAATCGGCACCATGATCAAAGCCACGGCAGTCATGATCTTCAACGTAAGCAGACTGGACGACGAATTGAAGATAGTGAGGTTTGAAGCTGCATCAAGATTTGATGGGAGCAGATTCGGAAACAATCCGGCAACACCGGTAAAAAACACAAAGACGATCGTCAGACACGAAAAGATAAATGCTTTTCCTGTTTCATTCCTTCCGGCGAAAACCTTCACCATAAGCAGCGAAACAACGGCGATGACCGGGATAACAAGGAGAGCCGGTACCGCAAAGAAGTTGTTGTAGAGCTTGGTTGCCGGCCACGTATACCCCAAAAACACCACTGCGACAAGCAGAAGCGCCGGCCATAATTTATTGGCCATGGCAGTCGCACGGACCCTCAGGTCCCCGACTGTTTTGAGTGAGATATACAGCGAACCATGAACCGCAAAGAGCAGGACGAACAGAACGCCGGTGACCAGGCCATACGGGTTCAACAGGCCGATAAGTGAGCCTTCATAGCTGAACTGCAGCGTGGTAAAGTCGTTACGCATCGGGATGCCGCGAAAGATATTGCCGAATGCCACCCCGAACAGCAGTGCGGGCAGGAAGCTGGATACCAGGATCGCCTTGTCCCACATTCCTTTCCAGGCAGCTCCATCAAGTTTGCCGCGGAACTCGAAGGAAACGCCCCGCACGATCAGGGAGAAGAGGAGCAGGATCAGAGCCGAATAGAGGTTGCTGAACATGAGGGCATACGTAGTCGGAAATGCGGCAAAGGTTGCGCCGCCGGCGGTAAGCAGCCACACTTCATTGCCGTCCCATACCGGACCCACTGCATTGATCAGAATACGCTTCTCGGTATCGTTCTTTGCGATAAACGCAGACAGGAAACCGGTGCCGAGCACAAAGCCGTCGAGCATGAAATAGACAGCCCAGAGCACGCTCCACAAAACAAACCAGGTAATCTGGAATACAGAAATATCCATGGATTATGCCCTCCCTTTCATGTCGAGTATGTTTGATAAATCCATGTCCGGTCCCTTCTTGGCGTATTTCACCAGCAGGAAGATATCGATCGCGCCTAAAAATCCGTACAAAACCGTGAAGCCGAGGAGCGACAGGGCAACCTGGGTGGCGGTAACCGATTTGGAAACCGCATCGGCTGTTTTCATCACCCCGTAGACGATCCATGGTTGGCGCCCCAGCTCCGCCACAATCCAGCCGAATTGCTGGGCCAGATACGGGGCGGGGATCGCCAGAACCATAATCCAGAGAAAAGTCCGCTGATCGATAAAATTTTCCTTCCGGGAAAGAATGATCCCGACCAGACTTGCAAATATCATGAACGTGCCAATCCCGACCATCAGGCGGAAACTCAGGAACGTGGGGGTAACCGGGGGGCGCATCTCTTTCGGGAACTCTTTTAGGCCTTTTATTTCACCGCTGGTGTCGTGAAAAGCCATAAAACTCAACATGCCGGGGATGGTGAAGGATTCAAAGGCGTTGCACTCGCCTTTTGGGTCAGGAATCAGGAACAGGCACATACCTGCATTCTTTTTTGTTTCCCAGATCGATTCCATCGCGGCAAACTTGGACGGTTGCACTTTGGCAATTTCAACCGCGTGAAAATCTCCGGTCATCCCGACGAGAACCGATGCCACAAAGGCCCACACCGCTGCCATCCTGAAGGAGCGTTTGAAAAAGTCGATCTCGTTGGCACGCAGCAGGTGCCACGCGGAGACCCCCATGATCACGAAGGCGGCAAGGGCATAACCGGACATCAGCGTGTGAGAGAACTTTATCCAGCCGTAGGGATTGGTAAGAACGGCGATGAAATCAGTCATCTCCGCTCTGCCGTTGCGAATAGCGAAACCTACCGGTTTCTGCATCCAGGCATTGGCAAGGAGAATAAACAGGGCGGAGAGATTGGTGGCAATTGCGGCAAGCCAGATGGAAAGTGCATGGGCCTTTTTGGAGATCTTTTTCCATCCGAAGATCCATACGCCGATAAAAACAGATTCGAGGAAGAAGGTAACCGTTGCCTCAATTGCCAGCGGCGCGCCGAATATATCCCCGACATAGCGGGAATATTCGGCCCAGTTGAGCCCGAACTGAAACTCCATGGTAATACCGGTAACAACCCCCAGGGCAAAGTTTATCAGAAACAGCTTGCCCCAGAACTTGGTCATCCGCAACCATGTCTCGTCACCGGTTGTTACATACTTCGTCTCCATCCAGGCTGTCATTATCGACAAACCGAGCGTGAGCGGAACGAAAATCCAATGAAACATACAGGTTGCCGCAAACTGAAGCTGACTGAGCGTAACTACATCCATACTTCCCCCTTTGTAAGGTTTTTTTACTCTTTAGACCAAACCAATAGCGTGCAACAAGATCTTTTTTATCTTTAATCCAGCGCGAAATGAATGTCAACATAAAACAAAGTGAATGTTTGGATTTTATTTCAGGAACGTTCCAGCCGGAACACTGTGTCACCCAGATCCAGACAGGCGGGGCGATGACTGATAACCAGCATGGTCGTACCGCTTCCGCCGCCTGCCCGTCTTTTGAGGTTAGCCACCACACGGCATTCTGTTGCGGCATCCAGCCCTTCTGTCGGTTCATCCAGCAGCAGAATAGGCGCATCTTTGAGCAGGGCCCGTGCAAGGGCAATGCGGCGCGCCTCCCCTCCGGAAACCGCAGAGCCGTTGATCCCCACGTGCGTCGCCAAACCGAGTGGAAGCTCTGCCACCCATGTATCAAGACAGCTGTCCCTGAGGGCACGCTCAAGTTGATCCTCATCTGCCGCGGGATTCCCCAGCAGAATATTATCCCTGATGGTGCCGTTGAACAGATGGGGACGCTGCGGCACAGCGGCAATCCGACTGAGTAACGCATCCTTTGACAGGGCGCTGATTTCGGTCCCACCGACGGTTATGCTCCCCCCATAGGTACGGAAGCGGAGCAATGTTTCAATCAGAAGGCTTTTGCCGATGCCGCTGGCGCCGGACACCACAAGGCTGCCGCCGTCAGGAACCCTCAGTGAGACGTTTTTCAAAACCGGCATTTCAGCCTGGTACGATATGGAGACGCCGCTGAAACAGATCCCGTTACCGGTCGGTACGTCACCCGGCACAGGAGGGTCCGGCACCGGAACCGGTGCATCGGCCAGTTCGAATATGCGTGAAGCCGACTCGCGTGCGGAAGGCAGGAGGTGCAGAGCGGAAGGGAGTTGACCCGCTGCCTCAAAGAGCGCCGCAGAAAAAAGCAGCAGCATGACGAGATTGGGAGGAGCTATCTGGTGGGAGGCCACCTGCATGCCGGCGGTCAACAGTACCGCAGCAACGGCAGAACCGGCACAAAGCGCCATTGCGCCGAGAGAAGCGCCATTAATGCCGGCGAGACGTTCCTGCTCCACTACCAAATCCGCCGACAAGACATCTACGGCAGCAGCCTGACGGTCCACCGCTCCCAGAAGGATCAGTTCCTCAATCCCCTGGAGTCCTTCAGTCACCTTGCCGCGCAGTCCGGCGGACAACCGGGCGGATCTTCTGCCGGGCTGTTCCGAAAGGCGGCGAACCAGCAACGGCAGACCGCCGCCTGCACAGAGAAGAAAAAACAGCATCATCAGCGCAGACGGCGGGCTGTAGCAGGCGATAAAAACGAGTCCGGCGACAATGGAGATCGCTCCTACCGCCAGCGGCGCGACAATTTTCAGATACAGCGTCTCCAGTGCATCCACATCGGCCCGGAGTCTTCCGGCCACATCACCACCCGCGTAGCGTTCCAGACATGCGGGGGCCAACGGTTCGAATCGTTTGAATAGCCATACCCTCAGTTCCGCAAGTATCCTGAAGGTCGCCTCGTGGGTCACCAACCTTTCCCCATAGCGCCCCACGGTTCGGGCAATTGCCAAAAAACGTATATTTGCCGAAGGTAAAAAATAATTAAAGGCGGCCCCGCTGCTGCCGGAAACAGCCATGGATGCGATAAACCAGCCTGAAACCGCCATCAACAAGGTATTTGCGATAATAACCACGACACCCAGCAGAATGCCGGCACCCATCCAGAGCCACCGGCTCCTG
>JBAVTM010000040.1:0-5960 GCA_049696195.1 Desulfuromonadaceae bacterium
TTGCGCACCCAGCCGGTCAGGCCCAGCTCATGGGCCAGTCGGTACACGAACGGGCGGAACCCGACCCCCTGGACGATCCCCTGAACCGTGTGCCGGCGGCGTGTCAGCGCTCTGCCCCTTTGCTCAGCCACCGGTACCACGCCTCCATCCCCTCGCCGTTTCGCGCCGATATCTCGAAGATGATGATGTCGGGGCTTACGCGGCGTGCGTACTCCTTGCATTTCTCGACATCAAAATCAATATGCGGCAGCAGGTCGGTCTTGTTGAGCAGCATGACGGTCGAATTGTGGAACATCTGGGGGTATTTGAGCGGCTTGTCTTCCCCTTCGGTGACGGAAAGAACCACGACTTTGTGGTGTTCCCCCAGGTCGAAGGCGGCCGGGCAGACCAGGTTGCCGACATTTTCGATCAGCAGCAGATCCAGGTTGTCCAGATCAAAACTCTCGGTGCCGTGCATGATCATGTGGGCATCAAGATGGCACCCCGCGCCGGTGTTGATCTGGTGCACCGGAACTCCGGTGGCGGCGATGCGCCGGGCATCGTTGTCGGTCTGCTGGTCGCCTTCGATGACGGCGCAGCGGAGCTTGTGCGACAGGTCGCGCAAGGTGCGTTCCAGCAGGGTGGTTTTGCCGGAACCGGGCGAGCTGACCAGATTCAGGACAAAAATCCCCTTTTCCCTGAACAGCGCGCGGTTAAAGCCCGCCAGGCGATTGTTTTTGCCGAGGATATCCTCTTCTATGGAGACCGTCGTCCTCTTTCCGGGTTCAGTGTCATGCCGGTGGGAGTGTTCGCCTTCGTGGCTGTGCTTGTGGCCATGATCGCTGGTATGGTGATGGTCGTGAGTGTGATGATGACCGTGATGATCGTGATCGGCCGTGGAACATCCGCAGGTTGTGCACATGGGGAACTCCTGAAAGTTGTTTGGAAGAAACGTATCAGGTTCTTATGGGAGATGCAATATCAGTTGCTTCAGGATGCTGTTTACATTTCGCCGAACTGCAGCTGATAGAGCCTGGAATATACTCCCCCTGCGCGCATCAGCTCTTCATGCGTCCCCTCTTCTACCTTGGCTCCGTGCTGGATCGTGACGATGCGGTCCGCATCCTGGATGGTAGAGAGGCGATGGGCGATGACCAGCGAGGTGCGCCCCTGCATCATCCCCTTGATCCCCTCCTGTATCATCTGCTCCGAAGCGCTGTCGATGCTGGCGGTAGCCTCATCCAGCACCAGTATTTCGGGGTCGAAGGCGACGGCCCGGGCAAATGAGATCAATTGCTTCTCGCCGACGGAAAAATTGCTCCCCCGTTCCCGCACCTCTTCTTCATACCCTCCCGGGAGCCGGTCGATAAAACGGTCGGCCCCGACCGCTGCTGCCGCCTGGCGGACACGCCGCCGGGCCTGCTCGTAACCCAGGCTGATGTTGAACTCGATGCTTCCGGCAAACAGGCAGGGATCCTGGAGGACAACGCCGACCCGGCGGCGCACCTGTGCCAGATCGAGCTCCCGGATGTCTGTTCCCTGCAAGAGGATACTGCCGCGCTCTATTTCATACAGGCGGGTCAGCAGACGGGTAATGGTCGTTTTGCCGCCGCCGCTTTCTCCCACGATGGCGATCCGTTCGCCGCGATGAACCGCAAGGTTGAAGCCGCTCAGTATGTCGGTGCCGATCTGATAGGAGAACGAGACGTCGCGGAACTCAATGAGAGGGGCGAACGGTGCGGGGAGAGGCGTTAGGCTGGTTTCTCCGGTGGCATCTACTCCTGACTCTTCACTCGATCTTTTCCCCTCACTCTTTTCAATGTCCAGCAGCGCAAAAATACGCTCCAGTGATGCCATCGCCCCCTGCATGACCGAATATTTGGCTGACAGGTCGCGGATGGGCGCGAAAAATTTTTCGATATACTGGATGAAGGCGACCAGCACGCCGAAGGTCACGGCCCCTTTCAGGATCTCGCCGCCGCCGTACCAGATGATCAGCGCCACGGCAATTGACGACAGCGCCTCAACCAGGGCGTACAGCGACGCATCCCAGAAAATGACCGGCATGTTGGCATCCCGATACGATGCGTTCAGCATGCTGAAGCGCCGTTCCTCATCACGTTCGCGATTGAAAATCTGGATGATGCTGATGCCGGAGATGCATTCGTTGAGGAAGGCATTCATGCTCCCCAAGCGGGCACGCACCTCACGGAACGATTTTCTCATGCGCCGCCGGAATGTATAGGCGACATACAGCAGCACCGGAAGGACGGAAAAGGTCACCAGCGACAGCTTCAGGTTCATCCAGAGCATGACGGAGATAATCCCGATCAGCAGCAGGACGTCACCGATGATCGTAATGATGCCCGAGGCGAACATTTCGCCCAGCACCTCGACATCGCTGGTCAGCCGGGTGACCGCGCTCCCCGTCGGCACGCGGTCGAACCAGGAAACCGGCAGATGCATGACGTGGCGGTACAGTTCCGAGCGCATGTCCGACATGACCCGCTGTCCGACCGACTGCAGCAGATACACCTCCAGAAACGAAAGCAGCGATTCGGTCAGCAGGATGCCGAGGAAGCCGAGTGCCAGATTTTCCAGGCCGGCCAGCTTTCCGGTGGTGATATGACTGTCGATGGCGAGCTTGATGATCCAGGGCTGCGCGAGCCTGCAGGCCGCGACGAGCGGCAGTATCAGTACCACGACCGTGATCGCCAGCCGGTAGGGGGCCACGTAGCGTGCAAAACGCCGTAACAGGGCGGTGTCGTAGGCCTTGCCGGCTATTTCTTCTTCGTAAATTCCGCCGTGATGCATAGGTGTGAGTCCATCTAAAGGAGAGAGTTGAACGCCACTGTAGCAGATTTATCGGGCGGAGTGAAATAACAAAGGGCGCTTTGTGGGCAGGCGGCCATCATTCCGACAGGTGAGAGAAAAAAAGACCGGGGCGGTCACTGCACAAGATGATATACCGGCAGGTAGATATGAATCATGGTTCCCTCACCCGGCCTGGATTCAGCCTGTATATGACCCCGATGCATCTTGATAATCGAATAGCAGAGTGCCAGGCTGAGTCCCATCCCTTTCTGGCACCCCATTTCTTTCGTGCTGAAATAGGGGTCAAAAATTTTCGGCAGGTTTTCAGGCGGGATGCCGATGCCGGTGTCCTCGAAAAGAACATGCAGGTAGTCACCCGGGGGGAGGCCGCAGTCATCTGCTTCGGTCAGGGGAGCGGATGATGCCGATACGCGCAGCGTCCCTCCCTGGGGCATGGCTTCGCGGGCATTGATAACCAGGTTGGCGATAACCTTCATGAATTGATCGGCATCCAGCAGGACAGGCGGGAGGGTGTCGGGCAGATTGAAGACCTGTTTGATGGCGGGGTGTGAGTTCAGTTCCGCTTCTACCCCTTCCTTGAGAAACGGCCCCAGCCGGGTCGGCCGCATGCGTGCGTTTGTTCCCTTGGCAAAGGTCAAAAGACGCGTGCCGAGTTCCCGCGCGCTCTCGGATGTTTGTTCGACAACCGACAGCAGCGACTCGGTCTTGCTTCCCGGTTCGGCATTCATACGGGCCAGCGAAACGTATCCCAGGATGACCTGGAGCAGATTATTGAAATCGTGGGCTATCCCCCCTGCAAGGAGACTGACGGCCTCATTTTTTTTTGCGTTC
Source organism: Desulfuromonadaceae bacterium (assembly GCA_049696195.1). Lineage (GTDB taxonomy): Bacteria > Desulfobacterota > Desulfuromonadia > Geobacterales > Pseudopelobacteraceae > JACRCG01. The sequence continues at coordinate 3,646 of JBAVTM010000040.1, forward strand.
AGGATTTCAACTTCCAGAATCTTCTGCCGTTTTCGGAACTCGACCATCTCCTGGCAGCGATCCAGAGCGGTGAACAGACGACTGAATTCAACCGGTTTGAGGACAAACTGGTTGACGCCGATATCAATGGCCTCGATCAGGAAGCTGGTGTCGCTGAAGGCGGTCATGCAAACGATCTGGATTTCCGGTGACAGGACCCGCATCGCACGGGCCATTTCAAGACCGTTCAATCGCGGCATCATGATGTCGGTCAGAACAATATCGGGGTTCAGTTCGCGAAAAAATTCAAGCCCCTGCTCTCCGCTTTCGGCGACGGTCAGCCGGTAACCCCGGGCGGCCAGAACGCGTGATACCTGTTCACGGGTTGCGGCATCGTCTTCGACGTATAATAGAGATATGCCGGCGCACAACTGATCGTTGTTTTCAGGCATGGTGTCCTCATGTTTTCTTTGGCTTGTCCAGTAACTACAATTCTATCAGAAGTCCCGGGAATCGCAATCTGCGTAAGATATCAAAAGGTTTCTTGTTTCTTGACAGCCGTTACCATATATTTACAGGCTAAACGGCGTGTTCCGTTGTGAAATCGCAATTAAAAGGAGGGATGTATGAAGAAAATGAGGACGGCTATCGCGCTGCTGGGCATGTCATTGCCGGTGATGGTGCAGGCGGCTGAGTTTCAGCCGATCGGAGCGCTTGGCATGGGTGGTGCGGGAGTAGCCCGGAACAATGGTGCGCTTACCGCCTACTGGAACCCGGCAGGCGGCGCATTCAACGATTCTCCGTTTGCCATGCATCTGGGTGTTGGAGTAGGAGCCAGAGGGAGCGATGGATTGGCTGAAAATATAGACAGGCTGTCCGATATAAATCTGGATAGCGTAAAAAACTTCGATACGAATAACGCAAGCTCTGTAGGTGAAATGGTAAAAACGATTACTGTTCTGGATGATATTGGTAAACGTAACGGCAATATCGCACTGAATGGCCACGTTCCGATTGGTTTTGCAATAAAACACGTGTCATTTGGCGTATTCGGAAATTTTGAGGGATATATTTTACCAAAGGCAGACATCAATAACATTCTTCCTCAAGACGCTGCTACTAATTCCACTACTTCAATTGCCGATCTCTATAATGCGGTTGCAGGGCAAACGTACACACCAAGCGGGTATTTTTCAACTGTTCAGCTGTCAAATCTGGCTGCCCAATTTGACAATGCGAGCACACTGACTTTGAGCGAAGCTCAACATCTGGCTTATGCGATTGACAATCAGCTCATGAACAGCGGAATCCCGGCAGATACATCCTATGACTCGCTGATAACAACACTGATCCCCGCTCTGGCATCAGGCGGAACCAACACATTCGACAAAAATACCACATCCGCACTGACCAAAGCCATGATGTACTACGAAGTTCCGTTATCGTACGGCCATCCGTTTGATTTTGGCAAATATGGGAAACTTGGTGTCGGCGCCACGGCTAAAGTCATCTCCGGGACTGTTTATCAGAATCAGGTGCTGCTTGTTAACCGGCCCGGTGGTGATAACGTCGACTCAAGCGACCTGGTAGACGACATCACCAAAAACAGCAAATCCTCGGTTAATTTCGGGATCGACCTTGGAGCGCTGTACAAATACGACACGTGGCTGAGCGTCGGCCTGGTGGCCAAAAATCTCAACTCTCCAACGTTTGATGCTCCTGATTACGATGCGCCGGTGATCGATAATCCTGCCGCTACAACAAAAATGCATGGCGAAGATGTCAAGCTCAAGCCGCAGGTGCGTTTAGGCGTCGCAATTGACCCGTACAACTGGCTGACAATTGCTGCCGACCTCGACCTTACGGAAAATGATACCGTAGCCCCCGGAAGCGTGGTTGGCAGTTCCGTAAAAAGCCGCAACCTTGGCGGCGGTGTGGAGGTTCATCCCTATTCATGGCTCAAAGTCCGTGGCGGTGCATACAAGAATCTGGCGGCGTCTGATGTCGGCGTGGTTTTGACCGCCGGTTTCACGCTGTTCGTGCTTGACGTTGACGGGGCATTTACAACGGACACGTTCAAGATAGACAACTCCTCCATTCCCCAGGAGTCAAAGGTTCAGGTATCCATGAGTTTTGCATTCTGATCCGAAGGACGCCGAAATAGCCATACACAACGAGGCCCCGGATATCCGCGGGCCTCGCCTTTTTTACATCATATCAACCGGATCGATATCGACGGAAATGCGGACCGTTGAAACGGCCGTCGCCAGCTGCCGCCAGGAGATGAGCATTCGATGGAGGTCGCCACGGTTTGCGGCCTTGAGCAGGATCTGGCG
>JBAVTM010000041.1:0-3284 GCA_049696195.1 Desulfuromonadaceae bacterium
ACCCGGCCAGGCCGCCCCCCATCGAGGCGAGCAGCGCCGCTGCGCCCCCCCCGGATTCCTTCTGCGGCGGCAGCAGGGTCGCCCTGGCGGTGTAGACGTTTTTTAGTGTCAACGAGTAGACCACCGAGAGCACGACAGCCGCAGCCGTGATCCTGGCAATCAGCGGCAGGTTGCGGACGACCACCCGGAGCAGCTCCAGCAGATTGATCTCTTCTTCGGCGTCGACTTCCGGGTGAATCGTTTCTCTCTCGTTCATATCCACCCCTTACCTCAAGCCCAGCAGAATAGTACCGGTGACGATGCCGACATTCGCGAGAATTTGTGTGATGTCTTTAATATCACGCATCCAGGCGGTCTTTTCAAGTTTTTGCGGGACCACCAGCGTATCACCCGGTTCCATGGTTTTAGAGAGGAACCCTCCAAAAAACGATTGCTGGCGGCTATACACCGAACCATCTGCCTGAAGCACGTACATTTCAGAGGTTTCGGCATCGGCTACCGGCCCACCGGTTTTCTCAAGATACCATCCGGCGTCCTTCCCCTGCAGATGTACAAACGAATTCGGGTTGTACACATTGCCCAGCACATTTACGACACTGGAACGGGCCGGCACATCCAGGATATCGCCCCCCTCCATCGGCAGGTCATATTCGTTGTTTTTCATGTTCTGGTCCTGATCGAGATGGATGACGACGCGTCCCTCAGCCTTCAGCAGTTTCAGCCGCTCGATATTTTTCTGCAGGGCATCCAGAGACGCCCTCGTTGCGTCCAGCTCCTCTTTAGACGTTGCCACGGAGGACAGGGTCGCCTGCTTCTGCATGATATCACGTTCAGTTTTGCTCAGTACCTCTTCCATCCGCTTCTGCTGCAGCTCCATTACGGAACGACGGGTAAATTTGGCGCCGCGCAGATACGCCTTGTCGGTATAGCCGCCAGCCCGGGCTATCACCGAACTCAGCTTTTCACCCCGCGCCAGCGAATAAATGCCGGGAAAACGTACCTCACCCTTCAAGGTCACGAACTTGTCGGTCGCTTCCTGCCAATCGGTAATGCCGCGCACGATCAGGACATCATCGCTCTGCAGCGGCAGGTTATGGGCGGGGTCACCGGCCAGCGCCTTGCCGAGATCCAGCTGGAGCCTGCTCGACTGCGCCTTGTCGCCGCTGATCACGATCCGGCTCAGCTCCGCCTGGTCAAGGAACGCATTCCGCTTGGCGCTTCCGGCAGCCGTCACCAGATCCCGCACCGACATCCCCGGAAAATAGTCATACGGACCGGGGTTTACCACCGCGCCGTTGACGGCGACCCGCGGTTTTTCCTCCATCTCCCAGCGCGAAAAGACCTTGACCGTGTCCTGCTCCTGCAGCAGGGGGTTGTCTCCCTGACTGCCGGCCAGAGCGCGCCGCAGGCTGACGGTAATCAGCTCCCGCCGATAGTCGGGCGGGGAGATGCGGGTGATCTCCACCGAATCGAGGTATGACTCCGGCAGCAGCTCCCGGGTGGACGGGATCAGGTCGGTCAGGCGCATTCCGGGACGGAACTGGTACTCGCCCCCCTGCTGCACGTTCCCCTTCAGCACCACGACCTGCCGGACCGCGGCCTGCACCGGAAAGACCTTGACCATGTCGCGGTCTTTCAGTTCGACTCCGGCCAGCTCGGCTTCCAGGGTTCCCCCCTTCGGTACAAAATCCAGCACGATCCGGCCGCTGTTATTTTCCAGCCGCTCGATCTGGATCCGCCCCAGAGAACCGCTCGCGGCTACTCCGCCCGCCATTTTCAAAATATCCGGAATCGTTGTCCGGCCGTTCAGCTCGTAAATAGCAGGGCGTCGCACCTCACCCGCCACCGCAACGATCGGGCCGATCACCGGCACAAAAATCGTATCGCCGTTCTGCAGCTGCACGTCCTTGTTGCGGTCCCCCGACAGCAGCATGTCGTACAGGTCGACCGTTGCCACCGCCTGACCGCCTCGCGTCACCCGCACACTCCGCAGCGACCCGTTGTGCGACGGCCCGCCGGCAGCCGCCAGGGCGTTGATCACCGTTGCCAGGGCGCTGACCGGATAGTTGCCGGGCGCTTCGACCTCACCCACCACGTAGACCTGGATGGTCCTGAGCTTGCCGAGTGTCAGGCTCATCTCATAGTTGCGGAAATAGCGGTTCATCGCCTCGCCCACCGCCGTCTTGGCCTTGTCAAAGGGCAACCCCCAGACCCGCACCGGCCCGACTTTGGGGATCATCAGCTCCCCATTGCGGTCGACGGTCAACTCCTGACGCAGGTTGACCGCCCCCCAGGCGGTCAGGTTCACGACATCACCCGGCCCGAGTATATAGTTTGCTCCGACCGGCATCGCATCGATGGCGCTCGTAAGCTGGAGGCTGTTCCTGAAGAAATCGTAGCCGAACTGCTTCAGTTCGCGCCGCATCTTTTCCGGCTCAATGGTATCGAGCATGGTCGGGCTCGTTTTGGCAAAGGCCTTCTCTATCCGCGACCCCTGGGCGTCGAAGGGGAGCGGGGTAACCCGCAGCTCATCCGATTTAAAAAGTGTCTTCTGATCGCGATCCAGCGCCACCACCTGGATGAAATAGGGCTGGTGGTTCTTCAGTTCACGCAGGACGTACTCGCTGCCGCTGCCAACCGCCAGAGTTTTAGAGTATTTCTCCGGCTCGGTGCCGTATCTGACCGAAAAACGAAGCCCCTGATCATCAGCTTTCGACAGAAGATTCCAGTTCAGCTTGACCAGCCCGTCCCCCGCTTCCCCCCTCAGCATCACCCCGGGCTTCTTCTGAATATTTTTTTTCTGCATATCCAACTCGGGTTTAAGAGCGTCTTCTTCCCGCTTGAGTTGTTGACGTTGCAGTTCCTCCTCTTCCAGCTTTTTGATCAACGCCTCATCACGCGTCACGGCGGCGGAATACCCCCCCTGGCGCTGTCCCGGCTGATCACTCTCGTCGTACGTGGCGGCAAACAGATTTGCCGCCGTACAGGCGGCAATCATGGTAATAGCGGTACACATTCGTAACAGTATCTGCATCAACATGCTCCTTCAGACGGCAATTTTGAATTATTCAAGCGTATTTCAAACCAAACATTCAGAAAACAATTTTACATTATGAATTTTGGATTTTGAATTATTCAAGCGTATTTTCAATTCAGCATTCAACATTAAGAATTCAACATTCAACTCAGAATCGCCTATCATATACAATCAGGCATTCAAAATCCACTTCAGACATTAGACTACAATTTGGATTTTTGATTATTCAAGCATTCAATTCATAATT
>JBAVTM010000042.1:0-4098 GCA_049696195.1 Desulfuromonadaceae bacterium
TGTCGCGAGGATCCGGTCCAGCGGCGGGATTTCCCGGATAATTTCAGAGCGTAAATCTTCCGGCATTCCTTGATCGCCGCGATTTTTTGCCATGTGCTGCAGACGTCTTTTCAGCTCGGCCTTCGGGGATGCCTGATAGGCGGAAAACCCGAGGAAAATGGCTAAAAAGAGGAATAACACGGCTAGGAATGTAATTATTACAATAGGTATCAAAACTCATCCTCCTCAGGTGCTACAAACCAAAACCATAAAAACAAAGGCACTTTGTACGCGGATCAAATCCGATAAAGGCTAGTTCCTTCTCCCTGAGGGAGAAGGTGGCCGAAGGCCGGATGAGGGGGTAGCAGTGCTGCATAATCTAACTCTGCCCCCTCACCCTAACCCTCTCCCTCATGGAGAGGGGACTTTCAAAATATATCTATTGCATGGTACTAGTTTTCAAATATGCCTTGTGGAAGTTCAAAACCGTAGACCCTGAAACGTTCGGCAAACATGGGTCTCACACCGGTTGCCCGGTATTCGCCGATAACCTTGCCTTCCTTGTCAACCCCTTTCTGTTCAAAGACGAATACATCATGCATGACAATGGTGTTACCTTCCATGCCGGTTATCTCGGACAGCTTTACGACCTTACGTGTACCGTCGGAGAATCTGACAAGCTGGACAACAATATTCAAGGCCGCAGCAACCTGCTCCCTGATAGCCCGCTCCGGAAGGTCCATGCCCGCCATCAGCACCATGGTTTCTATGCGCGCCAGGGCGTCGCGGGTAGTGTTGGCGTGAACCGTGGAAAGCGAGCCGTCATGCCCCGTGTTCATCGCCTGGAGCATATCCAGTGCTTCGCCCCCGCGGATCTCGCCGAGGACAATCCGGTCCGGCCTCATCCTCAGGGCATTTCTCAACAGATCCCGCTGGGTGACTTCACCCCGTCCCTCGATGTTGGACGGCCTGGTTTCGAGCCGGACGACATGCTCCTGCTTCATGTGGAGCTCGGCGGAGTCTTCGATCGTCACCACCCGCTCATTGTTGGGGATATACTCCGACAGCACGTTCAGCATCGTCGTCTTTCCGGTTCCTGTCCCCCCGGAGATGAGGATATTGAGCCTGGTTTTTACTGCGCCTTCCAGGAGCTTTTCCATGCGGTGTTCAAGTGTGTCCAGGTTGATAAGGTCGCTCATCTTGAGCGGATCCTGGCCGAAACGCCGGATGGAAAGCACCGGCCCATCCAGGGCCAGGGGGGGGATGATTGCGTTTACGCGCGAACCGTCGGGTAAGCGGGCGTCCACATAGGGGGATGATTCGTCGATGCGCCTGCCGACCTTTGACACAATCCGCTCGATAATCTGCATCAGGTGAGCGTTGTCTTTGAAACATACGCTGGTCTTTTCCAGTTTCCCGAAGCGCTCTACATACACCTGGGATGCTTTGTTCACCAGTATGTCCGAAACATGCGGATCGGCCAGCAGTGGCTCCAGCGGACCCAAACCGAAGGTTTCATGCTGAACCTCGACAATGAGACGATCACGTTCCACCTGGTTCAGGGGGACCCCTTCCTCGATGATCAGGCTTTCTATAACGAAACCGATTTCCCTGATCAGCTCATTGCTGCCGAGCAGATCCAGCTTGGACAGATCAAGCCGTTCAATCAGTCGCCGGTGAATACGGCTTTTCAGATCCTGGAAAAACTCCTGATCCTTGATTGCAGTCGGACTGTGGGCGCTTTGCGTTCCAAAAGGATTGTTAAGTACCATGTATCATTCCTTGTTTAATTTATTTCGATTGTTTTACGAGTTCAGCCAGGTTCATTATCGCCTTGCTGACCGCCGAGCGGGGCGACAGTGTCACGACCGGTATCCCCTTGTTTATGGAGGTAACTACTTCAAGGTAATCGTTCGGAATAATCTGAAACACGGTGACACCCAACACTTTTTCGGCATCCTTTATCTGGATGTCGGCTTTTTGCAGGAAGCGGTTGACGACTAGTTTAACCCGGTCTCTGTGGAATCCTTTTCTTTCTAATGCTGTAAGGTAGCGTTTGGTGTTTTTGAGCGCCGGCAGGCTCAGGGCGGTGGTGAACAGGATGAGGTCAGAGCTTTCAAAAACAGCCATATTGCAGCCGGCAAGTTGTCCCCCGCAATCCACAACAACATAGTTGAAAACACCTCTCAGAAACTTCAGAATGCGTTGAACCTGCTCCGGCGTAATGGAAATCGCATCATCAACCTCGACCGGTTCGGTCAGTACAAAAGGGCCGGAGGAATGTCTGGTCATGACGCTCATGAGGAAGTTGGCGTCGAGACGATCGATGTTGCTGGTAACGCTGCTCAAGGTGTAGGTCGGGTTGACATCGAGAAAGGTACTTATATCGCCGGAAAAAAGGTTGAGGTCTACCAGGGCGACCTTGGTTCCTTCCAAAGCGAGGCTGGCAGCCAGGTTTACCGCGACGGTTGTCGTTCCCATTCCCCCGGTCGGGTAGTAGGCGGAGATGATTTTTCCTGACAGCACCTCCTCAACGGGCTTCGCAAAAATGAATCGACCGACTTTCTGCAGGGCCTGCTTCAGTTCTTCCTGGGTGATGGGGCGTAACATATACTCAACGGCCCCTGCCCGCATCAGCGAGAGGATCCAGTCGGAATTTTTTTCAGCGGAACTGACAATTACCGATGTCCGGGGGAATTTGGAGGTGATGAGCTGTACTTCCTGAATCCCTCGCTGGATGTCATGAACCTCCAGAATAACGACATTGGGGGAAGTCTTTTCAATTAGCTTGACGCCGTCGCTGAAATTGTCGACAGCGCCGGCTATCGAAATAGTCTCGGAAAATGGCTTCAGGATAGCCTCAATGGAATCCCGAGCAGTAGTGTCACTGTCTATGGTAACTAACGAAATGTGAGGAGGCATATGCTGTTTGATCCCCTATTAATGGCAAGATAATTTATTTTACTAGTTGTGATGTCCATACGCCTGTTTCAATGTCTATGTCGGAGCACTCGATACATCCTTGAAAATCTGTAGCCATGCTGGGGTGAGGCTGTCCGTCAATAGTGCTGACCCTTATCTTCATGAACCTTGTGACCTCGTAACGCTCACCCGGCAGATTGTTACCAAAACCCTGCACATCCGGAGAAAAGCAAGCGCCTGTTACGGCCGACCTGACTAACGGGACAATCATTTCCCAATAAGGATGTTCGGTTGTTTTTTCAGCAGCAAGCCTGTTTACCATGGCACCGTTATTGTTAAACAGATTGCCTGGTGCAGCATTATTCGAGAAGACATGCTGCCCACACAGTGTAGAGGCTATTGGAGTATCGGCCGTACCTTTGATATATTGCATAATGGGGCTGTTAGGGCTGAAGTCTGTTGATGCTTCATCCCTGTATTCCGAGAAAGCCACAATGTACTTGGGATCCAAGCCTAATCCATTACCTTGTGTGCTCGTAGCATATTCCCTGTCCCAGTATAATGTAGCAAGGGTCCCTGGTGGTGTAGCCGTTGGAGAACACCATTGATCACATAAAAGTATCCCTGCTCCTGGCCGGGGAGGGTGGGTAGCGATAGCCTCGGCTACTACTCCCATCTCAGACCAACCTGCCCCTCCGTTTGGTAACAGGGAAAAAATTCTTCCGAAGAAGAGGGGGACCATTCCCTGGCCTGCAGCTGCCGCCCCAGCAACGTCTCTGCGGGCAACTGCCCGGACTGCATTGATGGGGCTTCTGCCGGCGAGGAACTTCGGGGTTAGAGCCGCATTCCAGTTACCTATGTAAATATCTGCATCCGTGATTACTACATCATCTCCAGCAGCCTTGTTTGCCAGGGCAAATTTAACTGCCTCCGCTTTTACCTTTATTGAATTCGGTAATTGCGTGGCGCCCGCCAGCGCGGCAGCATCGGCAGCATTCTGCAACTGACCCTTGGCGACATATATATAACCGAGATCTACGGCAAGGCTGACAAAGGCGACCAGAACAACAATCATCAGCGCGATGTAGACAACCGCAACACCCTTGTTATTTATTTTTTTCACTCTCCCGATGGCATCCATGTGAGCTCCTTCTCCTGCTCAGGAGTAAGCTTTTTATCGGTCGGCAGTTCAGTCTT
>JBAVTM010000043.1:0-2995 GCA_049696195.1 Desulfuromonadaceae bacterium
CTGCTGCAGCTTCCAGGCCAGCTGGCCATAGCCGACATCGACCGCAAAGACCTTGACCGCTCCCGCCTGCAGCAGGCAATCGGTGAAGCCTCCGGTGGAGGAGCCGACGTCTACTGCGACCAGCCCAGAGGCATCGATACCGAACTGGTCCAGCGCCCTGCGCAGCTTGAACCCGCCCCGGCTGACGTAGGGAAGAGCCTCACTTTTCAGGCGAATGTCTGCATCTACTGTAACCAGCTGGCCGGCCTTGTCAACCGTGTGGTCGCCCACGACGACCTGACCGGCCATAATCAGAGCCCGCGCCTTCTCGATCGAGGGGGCCAGATCACGTTCCAGCATCAGTTTGTCGAGGCGTTTTTTAGTCATTAGCAATCCTTTATTATCTGTTTCTACACTTTCTTCCTGAACTCCTCGCGATCCTCACACACCATACCCACATCAGCCATTTTGACTTTACGTGGCATTCCCGGCAGTATCTCCAAACCTTCGGAAATTTGACGGATTAACAATCTGTATGCTAAGGTACGTTATATCGATAATATTTCGGAGGCTGTCATGCCGTCACTCCAACGTATTGAATCTCAGATTGCCGAGCTGCCCGAATCGGAACTTCGCAAGTTTCGCACCTGGTTCAATGAGTTTGATGCACAACGCTGGGAAACCAGCCTTGCAGCAGACATCAACAACGGTAAGCTCGATTCTCTTGCCGCGGAAGCCCTTTCCCAGTATGCCGCCGGTAAATGCAAACCCCTCTGAGGTATGAAAAGGGGACAAGAGCTTTTACTGATAAGCAACGTGTCCCCTTTAAGCTCCTCAATGACGATACCCAGTTATGCCGCCATTTTGTAAATCGGCAACTGAAAATGTCCGGCCAGAATCCCCGGCACGGAGATATCTTCATCGAGCGATTCCCACCGCAATGCATAGCCATTCAATCTCAATGTAACTTCCTGCAACTGTTCATCCGTCGCCTTGGCCAGTATGCGAAAACGCTCCGCCGGGAAACCGACAACCCGTCCATCAGTCAACTCAACGAACACCATCCGTTTTTCCACCCAAGCCCGCAACGCCGCAGGCTCGACCGGTTCATCACCTTTTATGGAATTCATCGTATTTCTCCTTCAATAATTGCTGATGCTCAAAAACAAGTTTTTCAAGATCACGAACCGTTTGAGCTGACACCCCTTTGTTGCGGGCTAATCTAACAGGATCAAGCCAGAACTTGCACTCCCCTTCCGGCGTTTCTATATGAATATGCGGCGGCTCCAGATACTCATCGGAATAGAAGTGAAACCTGTATGGGCCTATCCGTAATACCGTGGGCACGCTTCACTTCCTCTCGTGTTTTTTGTGAAAACTTAATACACTTTACATCTCCGGTAATTGTAATGCAACAGGAACTCAGTTGCAGATTCTCGTTTGATTTGACGAACGAAAAAGGGGACGGTTGCTTGAATAGCAACCCGCCCCCCTTAAACAACATCCCCATGCTACTATCTACGCTACAAGTTCCGACTTAACAAAGAGCGCTCTCAGCCAGTACCCTTCCGCCTCGATATTCTCGCGGCCACCCTCTTCGCGATCAACCAGCGTCACGATGCCGAGTACCACCAGTCCCTCTTCCTCTGCCCGGCGTACCGCTTTCATCGATGATCCGCCGGTGGTGACGACATCTTCCACGATGACAACCCTGGTTCCGGGAGGAAGGTTCTTGCGCCCCTCCAGCCACTGGCCGGTGCCGTGCCCTTTCGGCTCCTTGCGGATGATGAAGGCGTGCATGCTTGTGCCGGCCAGATGGGCGGCAATTGACGTCGCAGTGGCGATCGGATCGGCCCCCAGCGTAATGCCGCCAACCGCCTGGACCCCGTCAACATCCTTGATGGCCTCATAGAACAGCTTGCCGACCAGAAAGCCCCCTTCCGCATGGAGCGTGGTCTGCTTGCCATCGAAATAAAAGTCACTCTGACGGCCGGAAGCCAGCGTCACCAGGCGTTTTTCGTATGACAGCTCCAGTATGATTTTCTTCAGTTGGTCGCGATCACTCATGGCCATTCGTCTCCTCTTCAAATAGTCCCTTCTGCAGGTTTTCTGCAGGCTTGGGGAATGCAACCGGGTAAGTCCCGGCAAAACAGGCTTTGCAATAATGGGTGTCGCCATGCCCGATTGATGACATAAGACCTTCTTCGGACAGGTACCCCAGCGTATCGGCGGTGACATAGCGGCAGATTTCATCGATCGTATGCGATGACGAAATCAGCTCCTTCCGGTTCGGCGTATCGATGCCGTAGTAGCAGGGATAGCTGGTGGGGGGGGACGAAATCCGCAGATGCACCTCGCTCGCCCCGGCGTTGCGCACCATCTTGACGATCTTGCGCGAGGTGGTGCCTCGCACGATCGAGTCGTCAATCACGACGACCCGCTTCCCTTTGAGCAGTTCACGCACCGGATTGAGCTTGATCTTGACCCCGAAGTGGCGGATGGACTGGGCCGGCTCGATGAACGTCCGGCCGACGTAGTGATTGCGGATCAACCCCAGTTCGAACGGAATGCCCGATTCCTCGGCATACCCCATGGCTGCGGGCACGCCGGAGTCCGGCACCGCGATGACGACATCGGCGTCCACCGGATACTCACGCGCCAACTGCCGTCCCAGCTCTTTGCGGGCCAGGTAGACATTCCTGCCGAAGATGTACGAATCTGGTCGGGCAAAATAGACAAATTCGAAGATGCAGGGGGTCGGTTCGATCTTCTTGAACGGGAAGAGCGACTTGATGCCGCCGTCTTTGTTACAGACGACCATTTCACCCGGCTCGATCTCGCGGATGAAGTCCGCTTCGATCAGATCCAGTGCGCAGCTTTCGGAGGCGACAACCCAGGCGTCACCCAGCTTGCCGAGGCATAGGGGGCGGAAGCCGTTGGGATCGCGCACCGCAATCATGCGGGTCTCGGTCAGAAAGAGCAGGCAGTAGGCCCCCTGGACGCGCTTCAGGGCATC
>JBAVTM010000044.1:0-4713 GCA_049696195.1 Desulfuromonadaceae bacterium
TGATGCTTTAGTGTCGCCGCACAGTGGTCGAATGCGGTTCGAGATGGTTCGATAGATTCAAACGGCGGAATATGTCATGGGAAACCTGCTCTCCACTCCGCCATCACAAAACCAGGTCCAGCGTCTCGCTGACCTTCGCAAGCAGCACCTGCATCGTGACCGGTTTGGGCAGAAAACCGACCCCTTCCTCCTTCACTATCCCCTTCTGCTCAACGATATCGTCGGCATAGCCGCTGCAGAAGAGCACACGGGCCTGCCCCCCCTCCTTCCTGACCACGTCGTATACCTCGCGCCCGTTCATTCTGGGCATGACCACATCCAGTATCACGAGCTGGATCCGGTCGCGGTTGGCGCGATATTTTACCAGAGCATCCTCGCCGTCCAGCGCCTCGATCACGTGATAGCCGTAATCCTCAAGTGCCTGGACCATGAAGTTTCTGACGTCGTCATTGTCTTCGGCCAACAGGATCGTTTCAGCTCCGCCCGTTACCGGAACAACCGACTCGCTCTTGATGCGCGAATAGAATGAAGCAACAAGAGGCAGAAAGACCTTGAAGCTGGTCCCCTTGCCGACCTCACTTTCCACGATCACCTCGCCGCCATGCTGCTTGATGATCCCGTAAACGATAGAGAGTCCCAGTCCGGTTCCTTTGCCGACATTTTTGGTGGTGAAGAATGGTTCGAAAATCCTTTGGCGGATATCCTCGCCAATCCCGCATCCCGTGTCGGAAACGGTAATTCTGGCATATGATCCGGGCTTGAGTGAAACGGCGGGTAACTCCTCCATCAGTTCGACGCGTTCAGTCTTGAGGCTGAGAATCCCGCCCCTGGGCATTGCATCGCGCCCATTGACCGTCAGATTCATCAGCACTTGCTCAATCTGGATGCCATCCGCCATGATCACCAGATCTTCGGGAGCCAAGGAGCAACGCAGCTCGATATCCTCTTCGATCACCCGGTGCAGGATCCTGTCAATGGTCCTGACGATCTCGTTGACCTCCTCCGGCTTCGTCTCGATAATCTGCTTCCGGCTGAAGGCCAGGAGGCTGTGGGTCAGCTTGGCGGCCTTGTTTGCAGCGCTCAGGATGTTATCGGCATAATAAGCCAGCTTGGTCTCACCCTCCAGCTTGATCCGCAGGATACTGCCGAAACCCATGATGGCGGTCAGGATATTGTTGAAGTCATGGGCCACCCCCCCGGCCAGGGTGCCGATAGCTTCCATTCTCTGTGACTGCCTGAGCTGTTCCTGTGCGGCCTGCCGCTCTACGATCTCTTCCTTCAGCACACGGTTGGCTATGGCCAGATCCATCGTGCGCGCCTCGATCCGCGCTTCCAGCAGCTCATTGGCCTCCTTCAGGCGACGATTGAGATCCCGGATGTTCAGGTGAACCCTCACCCTGGCCAGCAGCTCGTCCTGCTGGAACGGTTTGGTGACATAATCCACAGCCCCGGTCTCCAGTCCCAGCACCTTGTGCCCGGCTCCGGCCAGGGCAGACATGAAGATTACCGGTATGTCGCGGGTACTCTCCTGCAGTTTCAGAAGGCGGCAGGTTTCGTAACCGTCCATTCCCGGCATCATAATGTCCAGCAGGATCAGGTCGGGGCGGGCATAATCCGCCCGGCTGACGGCGCTCTCTCCATCCTCGGCCACCAGGACCGAATAATTGAACCCGGTCAGGCAGTCACGGACCACGGCCAGATTGTTGGCGTCGTCGTCAACAGCCAGAATTACCGGTTTGCGTCCGTCGGAATGTGACGTATTCTTTTCTTCAGAACTCATATCTTTTCTCCACGGCAGTGTTTAACCAGTGCCAGAACAGCCTTGGTTCTGAAGCCCACGGCAAGTGCCTTCAGCCTTCCGGCAAAGATGTGGTAACGGGGATCTTGAGCATCCAGACCGGCGGCCCAGCGCTCCACCCCCTGCATGTCTCCCAACAGGGCCAGATTCATCAGTTCATCCAGCTCCTCTGGCGGTGGGGTCGGCATCTCTTCGCCGTTCAATGCGGCATACGGTTTTCTGGCCGGCCGGGTGGTCTCTTCTATACCCCACTCACCCTCCGGCCGGCAGCCTGTCGTCTCCTGGGCCTGTTCCCGGTCGGTCGCCGGCGGCAGCGGCAGCTCCATGCGGAAGAGACTTCCTTTGCCAATTTCGCTCTCCACGCTCAGGCTGCCGTGCATAAGTGCCAACAGGCGGCGGGTGATATTCAGCCCCAGTCCGGTGCCTTCACGCAGCTGACCTCTGTCGGCCAGCTGGGTAAATGGTTCGAAGATAGTCTCCAGTTTGTCGGCCGGGATGCCGTTGCCGGTATCAACCACGTTGCAGCGGAGGATCCCGCCCCCTTCATAATCGTAGGCAACGCGCAGAGTCACGCTCCCCCGGTGGGTATACTTGACCGCGTTGGAGAGCAGGTTCAGCAATATCTGGCGCAGCTTGCGCTCATCCCCGTGTGCATAGGGGGGCAGAGGTGACAGTTCCTCGTACAGGAAGCGCAGTTCCTTCTCCTCAGCGTTCAAACGGGTCAGATTCATGGCCTGACACAAAAGAGCCGGGAGATCAAAGACTGCCTGCTCGATATCCATCTTTTGTGCCTCTATCTTGCCCACATCGAGGATGTCATTGATCAGGTTCAGCAGGTGCTCGCCGCTGCTGTGCATGATCTCCAGCTGCTGACGCTGGGTCTCGGTCAGGTTCTTCTGCCGTTTGAGGATTTGGGCATACCCCAGGATCGCGTTCAGCGGCGTGCGCAGCTCATGGCTCATATTCGACAGGAATTCGCTTTTGGCGAGGTTGGCGGTTTCGGCTGCTTCCTTCGCGGTCTGCAGCTCGACCACGCCTTGGGCAAAGGCTCCGGCCAGGTCATTAACCCCTTCAACCAGATTGCGCCACTCCCCCTCGAATTGTCCGGCATCGCTGCGGCTGTCCAGGTGCCCCTCCTGTACCGCAACAATCAGCCCGTCCGTTTCCTGTAGAACCTTGCGAATGGTGTGGCGCATGGCTGAGAACGAGCTGGCCAGCGTCCCCACTTCGTCACGCTGGTGGATTTCGAACTCGCGGCTGAAATCCCCGTGTGATACGCCATCGGCCATCTTGACGATCTGGCGCAGCGGGCGGGTGGCCACCCCCATCAGGAAAAAAGCCGCGATACAGCTCGCCACGGCGAAGGCCAACGACAGCGCAACGCCGCGCACCACGATGAGCCGCTCGTTTTCGTGCAGCGATGTCTTGGAGAAACCGATTCTGATCCAGCCGATGGTATCCTTTGCCCTGTGACCGCTGTCCATGTCGCCGGTAATATCGAAATCATCCTGCGCCTTTTCGGTGAAGACCGGAGCGTAAAAAACGAAGGCGTCCCGTTCCTCGGACATGGAGAGTGCCGAGGTTGTCGGTGGTGCGGTCAGATGGCCGTCCAGCGGCTGTCCGTCATGGATCAGCGGAGTCATCCTGTTGTCGTAGAAGGTGACGGCGGCCACCTCGGTATTGGATTTGAGGAAGGCTGCCGTACTTTTCAACAGCTCGGGATTGCCGGAAAGGATCGGCAGCTCGCCGGTCTTGGTCGCCAGGGTCGTGATCGCCCCGGCGCGTTTGATGATTTCGCTGCGGATTACTTTCTTGCCGGCCCGGATCGACTCCCAGGTGTGGAAGAACGACAGCAGCAGCAACAGCGGGATCATGAAGAGCAGCGCCTTGACGCGAAACGTCATTATCGGTTTCAGTCTGTTCATGGATAGACTTTTCTGGCCATGCGCACGAGTTCATCAGGGATGCTGATGCGCATCTTGCGCGCCGTATCCATGTTCAGGTACAGCTCGAACTTGCTTGGGGGCAAGGCGGGCGGCTGCCCGACATTTCCGTTTTTTAATGCGCTGGTGGCGTATTCGCCGATAACCTTGCCGACATTGACCATGTCCACGACCAGCGCCAGCAGCGCCCCCTCCTTGACGTGCCGTTCGGAGACCCCAAGGAGCGGAATGCGTCGCCGGTAGGAAAGCAGGTAGGCCTCCTCCATGGCGGTTGAGGTCAGGACCCCACTGTCAGGCAGCAGCAGGATGGCGTCGACAGCATCCAGCTGATTGACCGTATTGACAAACTCAACACTGTTTTTGACGGAGTGGGAGCTGAACGGGGCGGAAACGTTGTTGTCCAGGATATTCAGAAAGTGTCGGCTTGCCACTACTGCCACATGTTTCAGGGTCGGCAGATGCTTTCGCACCAGTTCAGCGTACTCGCTGGCCGGAGTAGCCATGTAGAAACCTGCGGTATTCGGGCGGCTGATTGTCGGCGGGGTCACCACCATGTCATAGATTACCGGGATGGAGGAGGGCAAGGTCAGCGCCAGGACCAACGCTTCGCGTCCCAGGGAAATCACCACCCGTGCGCCCTCACGCTGCACTAAGGCGGCCAGGTTACCGCGCACCTCGTTTGGAGAATAAGTCCTGGTCGAAGCGCGCAAAGTCTTGCGCAACCCCTGGGTTACCTCCATGACCGGCTTGAGCTGGGCATCGGCGATGATCAACACATCTGCAGCGCGGCAGGATACTCCGGTCAGCAGAATGCAGATCAGGGTATAAAGGAGGATATGGGGCATAGGTATTCTCATGAAAATGTAAAAGCACCGCAACTATAGTGACAATTAAGTAAAATATCAATCAAAACAGCGCTATGAAAATAACAAGTTGAACTTACCGGGAATCTGGATATTATCAGGGTAATCA
>JBAVTM010000045.1:0-21199 GCA_049696195.1 Desulfuromonadaceae bacterium
CGCCCGGCGGTGACGGCCGGGTCCTCCAGCAGGCGGTCGACCTGTGCATCTCCGGCAAAACTCTGCCGCAGGAAGGATTCGTTAGCGGTGTTTTCCAGCAGGCGGCGCACCAGGTACCCCATGCCGGGAACCATGTCACCATAGGGGCAGTACAAGCGGATGCGGCCGGCAACCTTGAGGATCCCCTTGCGAACAGGCTCGGCCATGCCGTACAGCACCTGAAATTCGTAGCGTGATTCCGGGACCTTCAGTTCGGCTGCCGTCTCCATGACGGCCGAGATGGTGCGGATGTTATGTGAGGCGCAGGCAAAGTGGCAGATCTGGTGGTTCTCCAGGATCACCCGTGACTGGCGTTCAAAAGCGGCATCGCTCTCGGCCTTGATCGTCCAGACCGGGACGTCCCAGCCGCTCTGCTTGGCCTTAACCCCCTCGTAGTCCCAGTATGCCCCCTTTACCAGCCGCACCGAGATCTGCGTGTTCTGCTCCCGTGCCCAGGCCAACAGGTCGCTCAGGTCCCTGTCCGTGTCCTTCAGATAGGCCTGCAGCACGATGCCGATGTGTGGGTAATCCCGGTATTCCATTTTAATGCGCTTGTACAATTCGATGATGATGTCCTTGTGGCGGTAGGATTCCATATCGATGCAGAGGAAACCGCCAACTTCGACTACCTTGGCTGCGATGCGGTGCAACTGCTTCAGCATGGCCGTTACGGAGCCTTCGAAATCCTGCGGATTGGCCAGGGCGAAGAGAGCGGTCGGCTTTACGGCAATATTCACCCGCGGGGCGTGTCCCCAGTCCAGATCGGCATCTCCACCGGCACCGGGCAGGCTTTTCCACCCCTGCTGCTCATTTTTCAGGCTCTCCAGCACCTCCAGGTAGGTGCCGACATACTCTTCAGCCTCCTCTTCGGTGAGAGTCGCCTCGCCCAGCACGTCCACGACCGCGGCAAATCCCTCTTTGCGGAGTCTCTCGATGTTTTTGACCGCCTCCCTGGTGTTCTCACCGACGATGAACTGGCGGGCCATCTCCTGAATGTTGGCTGAAATGACCTTGTTGAGCACCGTGCCCCCAAGGGAGCCGAGCATGCCGGCCATCTTTGCACCGGTCTGGAGCACGGGCGGCATATCCTTCTCTTCGCCAAAATACTCACGGATGTGGTCGGTGAGGAGCTTGCCGGTGGTCAGCGACGGAAAGGCGTCAACAAAGCGGAACATCTGGATCTTGAACTGTTCGTTCTGCATGCTCCAGTCCATGACTTTGCCCATCCAGGCCCCCTTATTGAAAAGCGACGGCTTTTCTCCGGCCACGGTGCTGAAAAACTCTCTGCCTCGAGCGATAATTTTCTGATTGAGAGCTGCGCTGTCCATATATTCTCCTTGTCAACGTATGAATGTCTCACAAATAGTAAATGGTTTAACCATTCGTAAATTACTCCCTGCATATTGTCAAGAAAATTTCGGGCACCCGCTGACCACGTCTGGAAGAAAGTTACATTGAATCGTCAACATGATACAGATTTATACTACTGCAATATCCACCAGATACAAGGCCCGGCCGGCAGCGGAAATTGCGTGGTCCGCTGCACGCTAATGGCTTGTCACGTTGCCGCGGCAATGGTATGTTGTGCCAACCCTTTGGGAAAGGACATTCAATGTTTAAACAGGTTAAACAGAACAGGGCTTATCAGGATGTAGTCGAGCAGATCCAGGAAGCTATTATGGAGGGTACGCTCAAGCCCGGCAGCATGCTTCCGGCGGAACGGGAGTTGAAGGAGCAGTTCGGCATCAGCCGCGGAACGTTGCGTGAAGCATTGCGGGTATTGGAGCAGAAAGGGTTGATTGAAATACGCACCGGTGTTGCCGGCGGCTCCATCATACGTGAAGTAAATGGTGAAAAACTCAGTGAAAATCTGGGGCTGCTGATCCGCAACCGGGCGGTGTCACTGCGCGACCTGGCGGAGTTCCGCGAAGGGATGGAAGGGGGGGTGGCCGCCCTGGCCGCCCAGAGGGCAGGCGAACAGGACATTGCAGCCCTGCAGGGAATGCTGGCGGTGGCGCAAGGGCACCTCAAGGAAGGCCGCAAAGGGTGGGACGCCTTTGTCCGCACTGACGAACAGATTCATATGGCGCTGGCGCGCATGAGCGGCAACCCGCTTTTCATCACTGTGCTTACGAGTGTTTATCACAACATCCATACCTATTATGAAAACTACCTGCCTTGGAACAATGCGTTGCTGCAGGAAAACTTCAACGATCTGTGCAGCATAGTGGCAGCGGTATCGGAGCGCGATGCGGAACGTGCACGGGAGACAGCCCAGGGTCACGTGCGACGCTTTAATGCATATATGGAGGAGAAACAGGCCTAGATCTGCAGATGTTTCATGCGCAAAACGCCGTGCAGCGGAAACCGCACGGCGTTTTTGCGTGTAAGATGCCGCCAGCTGGCGGTTACTCTTCCGACAGCAGTGTCCGGTCGTTTTCAAAGGATTTGTGGCGGATCTGGTGGAACTTATCGACCAGCTTCTCAACGGTCAGCGCCTGTTTTTCCTCCCCCTCCACATCGAAGATGATTTCGCCCTTATCCATCATCAGCAGGCGATTGCCGAACTCGATGGCGTGGCTCATGTTGTGGGTGATCATCATGGAGGTGAGTTTGTACTCCCTGATAAACTTGTGTGTCAACTCCAGTACAATCTGGGCGTTTTTAGGGTCGAGTGCTGCCGTGTGCTCATCCAGCAGGATCAGATCCGGTTTTGACAGGACCATCATCAACAGGGTCAGGGCCTGGCGCTGGCCGCCGGAAAACATGGCCAGGTTCTCCTTCATGCGATCCTCAAGACCCATTTTCAGCTGGGTCAGCTCACTCCTGAAATAGTCCCGCATGCGGTTGTTCAGGCTCCGCTTCAGCCACTTGAACCCCTTTTTATAGGTGATCATCATGTTGTCTTCCAGGCTCATGTTGGAGGCTGTGCCGAGCAGGGGGTTCTGGAAGATCCGGCCGATGTACCGGGCGCGCCTGTACTCCGGCTCATGGGTGATGGTGCGGCCGTTCAGGGAGATGGAACCTTCGGTCGGAATGATTGTACCGGCGATCAGGTTGAAGAGTGTGGACTTCCCGGCACCGTTGCTGCCGATGACCGTGATGAAGTCACCCTCCTTGACCCTCAGGTTGATGGCATTGATAGCCTGGTTCTCGTTGACCGTGCCGGGATTAAAAACCATGGAAACATTTCGGAGTGAGATCATTTGTCCACCATTGCCCTGATGGCAGCCTTTTTCAGTTTCTTGCTCTGGGTTACGACCAGCAGCACGATGATCAGGAGACCCTTGATCAGATTGAGGTCGTTGGGGGTCATCTCGATAAGGTAGCCGTAATAGCGCCCCAGATACATGACTCCGTGAAAGAGGATTGAACCAACGATCGCGCAGAGCGTCAGTATGCCGATGCGGTTGCTTTTCATGACCAGGAACTCGCCGATCATGACCGAGGCCAGTCCGGAGATGATGATGCCCTGGCCGAGGCCGACGTCTGCGAAGCCGAGGTATTGCGCCGCGAACGCGCCGGATATGGCAACAAGTCCATTGGACAGGCCGACACCGATGGTTTTAAGTGTCTTGGGATTGACTCCCTGGGAGATGACCATCTGTTCATTGTTGCCCATGGCGCCCATGGTCATGCCGAGATCCGTACGGAAGAACAGGTCAACCAGGACCTTGATGATGCCCACAACAATCACGAAGAAGATCAACAGGATATACTCGTCCGGCAGGCTGCCGCTGAACAGCTCCGACACCTTGGAGAGGATGGTTTCCTGTTTGAGGACCGGTACGTTGGCACGGTTACCCAGGATGCGGATGTTGATCGAGTAGAGCATGGTCATGGTCAGGATGCCGGCCAGGAGGTTGGGCACCTTGAGATGGTTGTGAATCAGCGCCGTCGTCACACCGGCCAGGACTCCGCCGATGAACGCCACCAGCAGCGCCAGCCAGATGTTCGTGCCGAGCAGGATGCATTGGACCATCAGTGCCGCTCCCAAGGGGAACGATCCGTCTACCGTCAGGTCGGGAAAATCGAGGACCCTGAAGGTAATAAACACCCCCAGGACCATAATCCCATATATCAGTCCTTCTACCAGAATCCCTTCGATCATAAGTATGCCGCGTATCCTTTGGTAAATTAGAAGTTATTTCCTGCCTTTTATATGGCGGGAAATAACTTCGTTAACGCACGTATCCTGCTTGTCAGGGCCGGGAAAATAATAACGCCAGGCGATCTCGGTGATCGCCTGGCGTAAACAGAGCGTGGGTTACTTCTTGGTCAATTTGCCGTTCTGAACGATCTTGTTGGCGCTCTTGATTATATCCTTGGGAAACGTCAGGCCGAGTTTTTTTGCCACGTCCAGATTGATCAGCAGGTCTACGTCACTGGTCTTGGTCATGAACTGGGTCGGGATCTGCTCCGGCTTTTTCCCTTTGAGGATTTCGACAACCAGTTTGCCGGTGCTCCTCCCCATCTTGTAGTAGTCGAAGCCCCAGGCAGCCAGGACCGGGTAGTTTTCTGCAGAACTCGGGTCTGCCGACATGATCGGCACCCTGGCCTTCATCGCCACGTCCGTAACAGCGCTCATGGCCGAGACGACCGTGTTGTCGGTGCTGATGTACAGGGCATCCACGCGCCTGATAATGGCCTGGACCGCCTGCTTCACCTCCGAGGATTTGGAAACGGTGGTTTCCACAAATTCGATGTTCAGTTCCTTGCAGACCTGTTTGACGATGCCGGCCAATACGACCGCATTTTCTTCGGAGCTGGTGTAGATATGGCCGAGGCGCTTGATCTTCTTGACCTTGAGCAGCAGTTCGATCTGCTGCTTCACCGGGGTCATGTCGGATACGCCGGTAACGTTTTTGTCACCTTTTTTGAGCGACGCGACCAATCCGGCCTTGACCGGGTCGGTAACGGCGGTGAATACGATCGGAATACCCTTGAGGGTGTTCACCAGTGACTGGGAGGTGGGGGTGGCTACGCCGACAGCAAGCGTCACCTTTTCCGACTGGAACTTGGTGGCGATGGAGGCGGCGGCGTTGATATCACCGTTCGCGTTCTGCAGGTCATATTCGGCATTGATTTTTGCAGCGGCCAGTTCGTCCTGCAGCCCCTTCACAACAGCATCAAGGGCGGGGTGAGATACGATCTTGGAGACACCGATCAGGACTTTTTTCGGGGGCTCCGCCGCAAAGGCGGTCGAGAACAGCACACAGGAAATCAACAGAAAGGATACTGCAAGAGTCAAAATATTTTTCATCGAACGTCTCCTAAAACCATGAAGTGGGATGTTCCGCTTGGTACCGAAAAGATAGATATGGTGCGTTTGTGAGGCCGGTAACAATATCACTCCTGACAAGCCACCGTCAACGTGATTTGCTGCATTATTTCCGCTAAATTTTGTCTAGGCAGTAATTCTGCCTGGCCTCCTTCATCCCCCGCCAGGCATCATACGAATAACAGCAGAGTCCGCTCCAGATAAACAGGAAACTGAACAGGTGAGCCCGGGTAAACGGCTCCTTGTACAGCAGCACTGCCAGCAGGAAGTGGAGTGTCGGCGTGATGTACTGCAGAAACCCGATCGTGGCAAGGCGCAGGCGCCGGGCCGCCGAGGCAAAGAGCAGCAGCGGCACTGAGGTTGCGACACCGGCCAGCACCAGCAGAGTGATCGTCTGTGCTCCTTGGGCCAGAAAGGAGCCGGTTCCCTGCCAGGAGACAAAGAGCAGATAGCCGAGCGCAGCGGGGCCGAGCAGCAGCGTCTCCACGGTCAGGCCGGTCAGCGAATCAACCGTTACGATCTTGCGGAACAGGCCGTAGGAGCCGAAGGTAAGCGCCAGTACCATCGCCACCCAGGGGAAACGGCCGTATTGAATCGTCAGCAGCAGGACTCCGGCCGCTGCGAACAGCAGGCTGACCAGCTGCAGCCGCCGCAGCCGCTCCTGAAAGAAGAGGAACCCGAGCAGCACGCTGACAAAGGGGGTGATGAAATAACCGAGGCTGGACTGGATGACCTGGGCATGACCCACGGCAATGATAAACACCAGCCAGTTGGTGGCGATCAGCAGAGCCGATACGATCAGCAGGGCCACTGCCCTACGGTCGTGCAGTGCATCACGGATGGTGCCCCACCGACCACGCCAGGCTATGATCAGCCAGAGAAACAGTACCGACCAGATGATCCGGTGACAAACAACCTGCAGGGGGGGTACACCGGCAAGCGCCTTGAAGTAGACCGGAAAAAATCCCCAGATCAGATACGCCAGAATGCCGTACCCGAGTCCAGTCGCCGTACCGAGATGAATGTCTGATTTTTTCTGCACGCCTGTCAACCCTTTGGACACACATCGGTATGGAGTGCCGAGGTCCCATATCCCGCTGAAAACCGGGTAAAGATGAACAGGCCGCCAAAGATGAAACCGGCGCCGATTGTCTGGCGCAGCGTCGGATATTCACGCAAAAACAGCGAAGCCCACAGGATGGCCCCCAGCGGTTCCCCCAGTACGCTGACCGACACAACGGAGGCCTGGACATAGCGCAGTACCCAGTTGAAGACGGTGTGGCCGATGACGGTGCAGACAACAGCCAGAGCCAGAAAAAGAATCCAGTCGCGCGCAGGGTAGGGGGCAAAGGGAGTGCCGGTTGCCATGCTCGTAACGATCAGGGCCGCTGCACTGCTGCCGTAGGTGTAGAATGTATATACCGGCAGGGATATCGTCCCTCGCAGTCGTCGGCCGATCAGGAGATACCCGGAGACAAAAACTGCCGCCGCCAGCGCGAGGAGATCACCCCAGAACGCCTCTCTGCCGATCTGGAAATCGGCTGCACCGATGATGAAGCTGCCTACCAGCGCCAGTGCGCCACCCCAAAGCGCCATCCGGCTTACCCGCTCCCTGAAAAATAGCCAGGAACCGATCACGACAAAAACCGGTTGCGTGGTAACGAGAACGACCGAGCTGGCAACGCTGGTATAGCGGAGTGAGATAAACCAGGTGACGAGATGCAGAGCAAGGCAGAGGCCGCTTGCTGCCGCCAGGCCGCGCTGCCGCCACGATAGTGTGACAAGATCGGTCCGGTAGCGAAGCAGGGAATAGGGGGCCAGAATCAGGAAGGTAAACAGCAGGCGATAGGTGGCAATTATCAGGGCCGGTGCGGTCGAGAGCCTGACAAAAAGGGCGGAGAATGAAACGGCAAAAACCCCTGCCAGCACCGCCAGGTAGGGGTTCACGATCGGTTTGTTACTCACGCAGACAGTTCCTCTTATTCACCAAGGTAGGCTTTGCGGACTTCCGGGTTGGCGGCCAGTTCGCTGGCAGGTCCCTGCAGCACGATCTCGCCGGTCTCAAGGACATAGGCGCGATGGGCGATCGAAAGGGCCATGTTGGCGTTTTGCTCAACCAGCATGATTGTCGTACCACCCGCGTTGATCTCCTGGATGATGGAAAAAATCTGCGCAACCAGCATCGGTGCCAGTCCCATGGACGGTTCGTCAAGCAGCAGCAGTTTAGGACGGGACATCAGGGCGCGCCCCATGGCGAGCATCTGCTGTTCACCGCCTGAAAGGGTCTTTGCCAGCTGTTTCTTCCGTTCGAACAGGCGTGGAAAACGGGCAAAAACCTGATCAATCTCTTCCAGGATTTCCTTTTTGTCGTTGCGGATGTAGGCGCCCATCTCTAGATTTTCGAGAACGGACATATTGGCAAAGACACGCCGTCCCTCGGGGACCTGCGAGATTCCGCGTTTGACGATCTCATGCGGCGGGATGGCGGTAATCGTCTCACCCAGAAACGTTACCGTGCCGGAAAGAGTCGGGACAATCCCGGAAATGGCATTAAGGATGGTCGTTTTACCGGCCCCGTTGGCACCGATCAGAGCAACGATCTCCCCCTGTTCAACCCGGCAGGAAATACTTTTCAGTGCCTTGATGGCGCCATAGTTGACGTAGAGTTGATCAAGAGTGAGCATCGCAAGCCCCCTTTCCGAGATATGCTTCGATTACTTTGGGGTTCTGTCTGATCTCTTCCGGCAGACCTTCGGCGATCTTCTCGCCGTAATCAAGAACAGCAATCCGGTCCGAAATCCCCATGACGAACTTCATGTCATGCTCGACCAGAAAAACGGTGATGCCGGTCGCGCGAATGCGCTGGACCATCGTCATAAGTTCGGCTTTTTCCTGGGGGTTCATCCCGGCCGCCGGCTCGTCGAGCAGCAGCAGGTCCGGTTTGAGTGCCAGAGCCCGTGCAATTTCAAGCCGTCGCTGTTCTCCATAGGGGAGGTTGCCTGCCAGTTCAAAGGCGCGATAGGAGAGGTCGACCATCTGCAGGCAGTCGCCGGCCAGATCAAGCAGTTCTCCCTCCTCTTTGCGCACCCAGGGGGTGAACTTCATCAGGGCACCGGCCAGATTCCACCGTCCGCGACTATGGGCGCCGATCAGGATGTTATCCAGCACCGTCAGGTCGGTGAACAGCCTGATGTTCTGGAATGTGCGGCCGATGCCGGCGGCTGCAATCTTGAAGGTCGGCGTTCCGCTGACGGAGTTCCCCTTGAAAGAGATTGACCCGCTGGTAGGGCGGTAGATGCCGGTTATCAGGTTGAAGAGCGTGCTCTTGCCGGCGCCGTTCGGGCCGATCAGAGCCTGGATCGTTCCTTCTTCCACCTTCAGGTTGACGTCGTTGACGGCTACGAGGCCGCCAAATCGGATAGTAACATTATTCAGTTCAAGTATCGCCATTGCCGGGTCTCGATGTTTCAGATAGTTTTTGTTCCATGATTATTTTCAGGTGCGGTTTACGTCCCAGAGCGCGGAGTATCAGTCCGGTAAAGCTTGTGGTGCCCATCAGGCCATTGGGGCGGAAGATCATCATGCAGACAAGCAGACCACCGTAGACCAGCATGCGGTAGGAGGCCATAAACCGCAAAAACTCCGGCGCGGCTGACAGTATGGTTGCGCCGATGACGCTGCCGGTAATACTCCCCAGTCCGCCCAGAACGATCATGCTGAGAATGTCGACCGATTTAAGAAAACCGAAATCGGATGGGTTGATGTACCCCATGAAATGGGCATAAAGTCCGCCGCCGACACCGGCCATGAAGGCTCCAAGGGCGAATGACTGTACCTTGTAGAGCGTAACGTTGATCCCCATCGCCTCAGCTGCAATCTCGTCACCCCTGACCGCCATGAGCGCCCTGCCGAAGCGGGAGTTGTGAATGAAGGTTGTACAGATGATCGTCAGCGCAACAACAGCCCAGACGACAACCGGCATCGGAACAGCCGTGTTCGCGGCAGGCACGGTCAGGCCGAGGGCCCTGTTGGTGATGTCGAGATTCAGGAATACAACTTTGACAATCTCGGCAAATCCGAGTGTGCAGATTGCCAGGTAATCTCCCGTCAGGCGCAGGATAGGGAGCCCGATCAGAGCAGCAACACCTGCGGTAATAAAGCCGGTCAGGATCAGGTTGACACTGAACGGCATGCCGAGCTTTATGGTGAGCAGGGCGCTGGTAAAGGCTCCGATGCTCATGAAGGCGGCGTGTCCCAGGGACAGCTGTCCGGTCAGGCCGGTAACGACATTCAGGCCGAGCGCCAGTATAATGCCGATCCCGATATTGACGAGGATCTGAAGGTAGTAGGGGTTTATGCCCCCAATCAGCTGTTGTAAAAAATCACCCATATGATAACCCCGGTTCCAATGTTTACACTTTCTTTTGAATTTTGCGTCCCAGCAGTCCGGTCGGCTTTACCAGCAGCACCAGCACCAGAATTGCAAACGCGATTGCATCACGATAGGACGAGAAACCGATTGCAACACCGGCCACCTCGGTAACACCCAGCAGCAAACCGCCCAGCATCGCTCCCGGGATCGAGCCGATTCCACCCAGTACCGCGGCAGCAAAGGCTTTCAATCCGGCCATCAACCCCATATTGAAGGATACCGCGTTGAAGAGCAGCCCGACCAGAACGCCGCCGGCGGCGGCCAGAGCCGATCCGAGCGCGAAGGTAAAGGATATGACCATGTTGACGTTAATTCCCATCAGCGCAGCGGTGTTGTAATCCTCAGAGGTTGCACGCATCGCCTTGCCGATCTTCGTTTTATGGACGATGAACTCAAGGGTGATCATAAGAGTGGCCGATATCGCGATAATCAGGAGCTGGAGCGTGGAAATCTCTGCAGAACCTATGGTGATCTGTTTGACCGGAAAGACACCTTCCGGGTATCCCTTGGCATTGGCTCCAAAGAGCATCTGAGCCAGAGTCGAAAGGAAGATCGATACACCGATGGCCGATATGAGAGCCGACAGCCGCGAAGACTTGCGGAGCGGGCGGTACGCGATCCGCTCAACGAAAACCCCGAGCAATATGCAGACAACCATGGCAATCAGCATGGCAACGAAAAAATTTACTTTGAGGATGGATGTGGCGAACAGGCCGACAAACGCTCCAACCATATAGATTTCGCCGTGGGCAAAATTGATCAGGGTGATGATGCCGTAGACCATGGTATATCCCAGCGCAATCAGGGCGTAGGTGCTTCCCAGGGCGATACCGTTAATCAATTGCTGGAAAAACATGGCGAACTCCTCGTTGATGTTGCGGCAGCCAGTGATGTACCAAGAATGAGGTACCGTACGCTAATCTGCCAAAAATGACAATCCGGATGACTCTGAATGCCCAGGAAACTGTCAATCTTTTACGTATCTGGTGCGGGCCGTTCCCAGTACGACCAATCCTGTCAGAACCAACCCCATGCCGATTGTCGCCGCCACCGTCAGGCGCTCCTTGAGGACCAGTATCCCGAGGGTGGCTGCTGTCAAGGGTTCCGCCAGTGACAGGGTGACTGCATAAACAGCCGGAACCGAGCGGAGGCCGCGGGCAAAGAGCAGATATGCCAGCGCGGTGGTGACCAGTCCAAGATGCAGGACAACGAGCAGCCCCCCCGGTTCAATCGCCCAATGAAGGTCTGAGCGGAAAAGAAACGGTGCAAGCAAGATCCCCCCGAGGGTGAACACCACGGCGATAACGGCATCAGAAGATCTTCCCGGCAGCAGACGCTTGAGGGCGAGCGTGTATCCAGCGTATGAAGCACCGGCTGCCAGCGCCAGCAGCACGCCTGCTGTCCGTACCTGCAGCACGCTGCCGGGTGCTGGAATGAAAAGAACCGTTAATCCGGCTATTGCCAATGTCGTTGCGATCAGCCAGCGGCGGTCGGGGCGTTCTTTATGCGCCAGATAGGCAAGCAGGCCGGCGAAGAGCGGCCCGCTGCCGATCGCCACCATCGTGCCGACGGCGACGCCGGTTGTCTCCACCGCCTCAAAAAACGTCAGTTGATACGTAGCGACCAGAAGTGCTGCCAGCAGCGTAACGCCCGGTTGCCGGAAGCAGTCTCTGGTAATCTGGCCGCGGGACAGGGAAAGCAGAAGCAGAGCACCACCGCCGACCGCCAGGCGCAAGGCTCCGATTGTCAGAGGGTGTGCACCGGGTGGCGCCAATGCCTGTGAAGTGCCGGTCGTTCCCCAGAGAATCGCCGCCAGCAGAATCAGCAGTGTGCCGATCGATCCACCTTTACTCACCGATATACCCCTTGATACTGGACTGAATGACCCTTCATATTTTATACAAATGCGGCGTCGGCAGAAACCGACGCCGCACGGTGATACGGCATACAGGATGAATCAATTAGTCCATCTTTACCGGTACCTTGGCTTTCAGAACGAACTTGCCGTCCTTGACAGCCAACAGGCAGAGCGGGGTCTTGATCGGTTCGCGGTTCGCACGGATCGTGATTGTGCCGGATACGCCCTGGAAGTTCTTTGTTGAGGCCATGGCGGTCTTGAATACCTTCGGGTCCGCGCTGTTGGCGCGTTTGATGGCATCGGCGATCATCATTACGCCGTCATACCCCTGTGCGTCGAAGAGTCCGGGCAGTGCGCCGTTGAACTTCTTCTTGAAGGCTTCGATGAATTTTGCGGTTTCAGGAGAAGCCTGCTCGGGAGCGAAGCCGAGAGCGGACATGGAACCTTCGGCCGCCGAGCCGCCCAGCTTGATGAATTCAGGAGAGAAGAGGCCGTCGCCGCCGAACATGTTGGCTTTGACACCCTGTTTACGGGCTTCCTTCATGATCAGGGCGCCTTCGGTGTAGTAGCCGGAGAAAAAGATTACATCAGGCTTCTTGGCTTTGATGTTGGTAACCTGGCCGCTGAAATCCTTATCGCCGTCTTTGACTTTCTCATCGGCAACAATCTCAATTCCCTTGCCCTTGGCGGCATCACGGAATGTCTGCGAGAAACCGACGCTGTAGTCGTTATTATCGGAGGTGATGATGGCGACCTTCTTGTATTTGAGTTCATTGGCGAAGTAGTCGATGCAGGCCGGGATCGCAACGCTGTCGAGCAGCGTGTTGCGGAAGATGTAGTCGCCGTTCTCAACTACACCGGGGCCGGTAGCACCGGCTGAGATAAGGAGCACCTGGGCTTTCTGGGCGATCGGTGCGGCAACCTTGGTAATGCCGGTAGTCGGATCACCAACAATGGCGATTACATTGTCGCGGCTGATGAGCTTCTGGGTAACGGAAGCGCCTTCCTGCTTGTCGCCGCGGTTATCGGCTTCAACAATCTCAATCTTTTTACCCAGAACGCCGCCGGCGGCATTCAGGTCTTCGGCAGCCATCTTCATACCTTCCAGCGTCGGTTTGCCGAACATGGCAACGTCGCCGGTCAATGCGCCCAGGAAGCCGATCTTGATGGTGTCGCCGGCAGCCTTGGGTGCTTCAGCAGTCGGTGCTCCCTCTTTCTTTTTGCAGCCGGCAGCGACGGACAGGGCCAATACAGCGGACAAAAGCAGTGCAGCACTCTTTTTGAAGCTCATTGTGTGTCTCCTTCCTGTGTGGGGTGTGGTGCTTTGCGTGAACGGCGAAGCTGAATAAAACCGACCTTCGAGGTTTTTTATGCCTCGAAGGTCAGGGGTTCAGGTTCTAGAAAGCGAATTTAGCAATCAGCTTGACATCATAAGGGTTGTCAAGTGTCGGGCTGCTTTTGAAGTAGTCGCCCAGGAATACGTAGCCGGCACGAGCGCCAAGAGTTACGGTAGGCATGATTTTGTAATTGGTTTCGCAGTTGACTTCAGTGCCCAGGTAATTGGTCTTGTGAGACCCCAGAGCGGCATTATCTTTAGCTACTGCTGCAAAACCGGCATTGACGCTGCCGGACAGTTTAGGAGTAATGGTATAGTCATAACCGAGTGAACCCATGATGAGTCCCTGATTGAAGTTGTTTGAATCATACACAAGGGCATTGTCGATCGAAGTCGCATATTTATTGCGGTTGAGGATAGTCATTTCAGCGTCATAGAAGCCGCCGCCTTCAGTCCCACCGGCAGATGCAGGAACATAAAGCGCATTTTTCCCACCGGCGGCATAGAGGAACTCACTGCGTGCAATTCCGCCAGCCAGCGGCATTTTTGCGCCCACGTTGAATGCATACCCCTTTGCTTTGGTTGCAGCATCGTAATCACCGAGCTGAGCCAAAGCAAAGCCGGTCAGGGTCAGCGGGCCAACAGCCGCTTCGGCATTCAGGCCGAAAGTATGGACCTTTGTATCATTTTTAGGGTTTGCAGTTGTAACGAAAGTTGTTGTTGTAGCGTAGATGGGGGTACCATCAGCAGTCTGGCCTATGGCAAGGGCCGAAGGAGTTGTTGTTGAACCATTATCGCGATTGTCACTGATGTAGTAATATGCGGCCCCAACCTTTACTTCCTTGGTTACGCTGTACTTGCCATCAAGTGAGAACATATCATGGGTGTTTTTGCCGATTGTCGATAAAGCGCGGTCACCAAAACGGAAGAAACCCGCACTAACACCGGCCTTGTCATATTCGTGAGCAAGCAGGATTCCGGCCATGTCGGCATCAAATATGATCCCTTTGAAGGCATCGTTGTAACCCTGCATACCGATCTTTGCATTCACGATTTTAGGGAAGTTCAGGTCAAGGTACAGGTTCTTGGTTTCCATGTTGACGCTGTCAGCGCCGAGTGCGCCGCCAGTGCCACGCCCGACTGTATAGGAGCTGTTACCCCAGTAGTTGTAATCAAACTCAAATTTGGTTACCAGTTTTACATCGTCGCTTGCCTTGGCGGTGTAGCCGAGACGAACGCGCTGAACAAAATAGTTCTCAGTCTTTGCGTTCTTCGCAAGGCCTTCAGCGTTTGATGTCCCCCCAAAATTGCCGGTTGCGCTGTAGTTCGAGAGGTCATAAAATGACGTAAACGAACCGCTGAACTGGTTTTCGAGCGCCATTGCCGGTGTTGCCACTGCTGCGGCGAGGCCCAGGGTGACGAGCGCTGCCATGACTTTACTGCTTTTCATGTGTTACCTCCTGTGGTGTTGTGTCCTGCATTGAAAACATTCCTGCAACTGCCGGAGTCAAAGAATCTGGCTTAAAAACAGTTTGGCCCGTTCATGGGTCGGGGCGGTAAAAAAGTGCTCCGGCGTACCTTCCTCGACTATCCTGCCATGATCCATAAAGATCACCCGGTCAGCCACCTCGCGGGCAAAGCCCATTTCGTGGGTGACGACAGCCATCGTCATTCCTTCCAGCGCAAGGGTCTTCATGACATCCAGCACTTCGCCGATCATCTCCGGATCCAGCGCCGAAGTGGGCTCGTCAAACAGGATCGCCTTCGGATTCATGGCAAGTGAGCGCGCGATGGCAACGCGCTGCTGCTGACCGCCGGATAGCTTGGCGGGGTAGGCGGCGGCCTTTTCGGCAATATTCACCTTGCGCAGCAGCTCCATGGCAATCTCTTCAGCTTCTTTTCTGCTTCGCTTGCGGACGACGGTCTGGGCCAGGGTCAGGTTTTCAAGAACGGTCTTGTGTGGGAAGAGGTTGAATGACTGGAACACCATCCCCACCTCCTCGCGCACCTTACAGATATCGGTTTTTGGGTTGCTGACATCCATCCCGCCGACGCTGATGCTGCCGCGGTCGATGGTCTCCAGGCCGTTGATGGAGCGCAGGATGGTGCTCTTGCCCGAACCGCTGGGGCCGATAATGACCACCTTCTCGCCGTCACTGACAGTAAAAGAGATATCATTCAAGGCCTGGAAAGTTCCGAAGAACTTGGATACGCCGCAGACTTCAATCATGGGGCGGCTAGCGGCCTTCATTGAATCGTTCCTCCATGATGCTGATCAGCTTGGAAAAGAAGAGCGTCATGATCAGGTAGATCAGGGCGATAACGGTGTAGGTCTCGAAATAGTTGAATGTCTCCGAGGCATACTCACGGCCGCGGCGCAGCAGGTCGGCCACCGCCAGGATCGATACGAGCGATGAATCTTTCAGTAGGGCGATGAATTCGTTGCCGATCGGCGGCAGCACGACCTTGAAGGCCTGGGGAAGAATGACCTGACGCATGGCCTGTCTACGGGACATTCCCAGGGAAAGTGCGGCTTCCATCTGCCCTTTGGGAATGGACTGGATACCGGCCCGGAAGATCTCGGCCATATAGGCGCCGTAACAGAATGCCATGGCAATGATGGCACTGAGTATGTCGGGGATTTTTACGAAACGTCCCAGCGCATAGTAGATGTAGAAAAGCTGCACCAGTAGCGGGATACCTCGAATTACCTCGACATAAAGTGATGCGCTCCCGTTGATGAAACGGTTGCTTGATATCCGTCCCAGTCCGGCAACCAACCCGAACACGATTGCCAGAAGGATTGCACCCACCGTAACCTTGAAGGTGATCAGGATGCCATCCGGGACGAACATGAAGATCGCCATGTATTGGTCAGGCCGACCGAAGGCCAGAAATAGACAGAGAAGTATTGACCCGAAAAAGGCGATCCGCCAGGCTGTAAAGAGGCCGGCGTCGCTTTTGTGAGGGATGGCGGCTCCGTCGCCAACGGCTATCGGTGTATGTTCGGATTGATTGTCAGGCATAAAAGTAGGTGCAGGGCGGGAGGGCTTAATGCCCTCCTCGCCCCGTATACCGGTTTACTTAACCCATTTGGTGTGAATCTTGGTGTCAAGCTTCTTCGCTTTAACAGCCTTGATGCCTTTGTTGAGCTGGGCAACGAGTTCCTTGTTCCCCTTCTTCACAACGATGCCGTACCCTTCTTTGGTGAACGCCTTCCCGACAATTTTAAACTTTTCCTTGTATTCTTTTTTCTGCAGGGCAAAGTGTGCAGCAACCGGTTCATCGCATACGACACCGAAGATGCGGCCGGCCGCCATATCTTCAAAGGCCAGGCCGATCTCGTCATAGGTCTTCGATTCCACGCCGGCAACCTTCTTGACTTCCATTGCGCCGGTGGTGCCGATCTGGGAGCCAACCTTCTTACCTTTCAGGTCTGCTATGGTTTTGGATGTTTTGTCGGTTTTGGGCACAACCAGGATCTGGCCGATGCTGGTGTAGGCATCCGTGAAGTCGTATTTTGCCTTGCGCTCTTCGGTGATGGTGACTGAAGAGATGATGGCATCGTACTGGCCGGAGTCAAGACCCGCAAAGATACCGTCCCAAGCGGTATTCTTGAACTCAACGGCAAGGCCGGCTTCCTTGGCTACGGCTTTGAGGAAGTCGATATCGTACCCCACGATCTGCTTGTTGGCATCAACCATCTCCATTGGTGGCCACGTGGCGTCAGTAGCGACCTTGATGCTTTTGGGGGCAGCCAGCGCCGTTGCAGAGAGTGATGCTACCAGCAGGGCAGTAACCGAGATTAAACGAAAAAACCTCATGTGAATTTCTCCTTTTTTGATGACATTAAACTATTAAATGGTAAGACAAGAATGGTGTTTTATATAAATACGAACTGGATTGTCAATAAAAAACGCCGTAATTGAGCCCCGTAAAGACATTTATCTTGTCAGGTAAAATGGGAGTGGGTACAAGAGTGATGTCATAGGGTTTGACCATAACAGTTCTCCTGGACGACATACTATGAACCATTACAAGGCCGCTATACTGCTTCTCACAACAACTTTTTTTTGGGGAGTCACATTTACCGTAGTCAAACAATCCGTTGAAAGCGTTGATGTTTTCGTTTTTCTTGCACAGCGTTTTATCCTGGCGTTTGTACTGATACTTCCAATCGGATTGTATAAAGGTAGAAAGCTTGATGGCGCCACTATTCTCCGGGGGAGCATCATGGGGGGGCTGCTTTTTGGGGCGTACGCCTTCCAAACCATGGCGCTGCTCTATACCACCGCTTCCAATACCGGTTTCCTCACCGGAATGAATGTGGTGATGGTACCGATTCTTGCCGCTCTTGTCCTGAGACATCATGTATCAGCAGGCGTCAAACTGGCTGTTGTGCTTGCCGTGGTTGGGCTGCTGCTGTTGTGCGGCAACGGTTCCTGGCTGCTTAACAGGGGGGATGTGCTGGCAGCCGTCTGCGCGGTATGCGTTTCCCTGCATTTGATCTGTACCGGTGAATACGTCCGCCGCAGCGATTTTTACTGGCTCACGGTAGTCCAGTTAGGTGTTGTTGCTTTGCTCAGTTATGCAGGAGCCATCACCCGCGGTAAAGAGGTGATGGTATGGCATCCGCATTTACTCGTCCCGCTTCTGATATGTTCCCTGGTTGCGACGGTTTTTGCCTTTTTGGTGCAGACGTCCATCCAGCGCTACATCAGTCACACTAATACGGCACTGATCTTTTGTACTGAGCCGGTTTTTGCAGCGTTGTACGCTCGACTGGTACTGAATGAGCGTCTTGGGGTGTACGGTTATGCCGGTGCAATATGTATTCTGGGCGGTATGATGATATCCATTTTGCCGGAAAAAAAATCACAAACGGAATATGCAGGGAGAGGATAGATGTGCATACTCGTTTGATGCTCTCTTCTCCAAATTGAGCCAAATAGAAAAAAGCAGAGATGGTGCATCTTTTTTATTGACACTCGCTTGGCGAAAAGAGTATAAGTGCAATTCCTCACGATAGAGGGGCAGTAAACGCTACTGATCTGAATGGAGATGTCGGTGAAATTCCGACCCTACAACTATTCCATTCCCATCCGAAAATCATCAGAGCGTCCAACGTAATTCACAGTCTTCGAACGTACAGTAAGTGTTTTTGTATATTTAAATAGTATTCCCTTGGGTCAAAGCGATCCACAAAAAACACCACAATTAAATAAAAAGATTGACAAAGATTCCACACTTTTGTTAGCTTGCGGATTCGCTCCTGTTTGGAGCAGTTTTGATATTTTTGTATCTGGAGAATTTGACGACTATGCCAACAATCAACCAGCTGATCAGGTCAGGTAGGGAAAGCAAAAAAGATAAATCAACGGCCCCCGCTCTGAAGTGTTGTCCGCAGAAGCGCGGTGTTTGTACGAGGGTTTACACAACAACCCCTAAGAAACCTAACTCCGCTCTCCGTAAAGTTGCCAGGGTTCGTTTGACTAATGGCCTTGAAGTGACATCATACATTCCGGGTGTTGGGCATAACCTTCAGGAGCACTCCGTTGTTCTTATTCGTGGCGGCAGGGTTAAAGACCTTCCGGGCGTCCGTTATCACATCGTACGTGGTACGCTTGACTCGGTTGGTGTGAAAGGCCGTTTGCAGAGTCGTTCCAAGTATGGCGCCAAGCGTCCGAAATAATACTGAACCTGTTTAGTTGAGGGGATATATATGCCGAGAAGAAGAGAAGTACCCAAAAGAATCATTCTGCCGGATCCTAAGTTTAACGACAAGGTTGTTGCCAAGCTCATCAACACTCTTATGCTTGCGGGCAAGAAAAGTGTTGCCGAGTCTATTATGTATGGTGCGCTTGAGCTCGTTGCACAGCGGTCAAATGATGAGGCGGTAAAGGTGCTCAAAAAGAGCCTTGACAACATCAAGCCGACCCTGGAAGTGAAATCCCGTCGTGTTGGTGGCTCTACGTATCAGGTCCCGATCGAAGTTCGTCCTGAGCGCCGTATGTCCTTGGCAATGCGTTGGTTGATCAAGTATTCAACCGCTCGCAGCGAAAAAACGATGAAAGATAAGTTGGCCGGTGAGATTCTGGACGCTTTTAATAATCGTGGCTCCGCAGTGAAGAAGCGTGAAGATGTTCACAAAATGGCCGAAGCAAACCGTGCCTTCGCTCATTATCGCTGGTAGTAGTATTATTAGTTTCTGGAGGATTCAGTGCCCCGCTTAGCACCGCTAGATAAATATAGAAATATTGGCATCATGGCTCATATCGATGCCGGAAAAACTACTACGACCGAGCGTATTCTTTATTACACCGGCGTATCCCATAAAATTGGTGAAGTTCACGAAGGTACCGCTACGATGGACTGGATGGAGCAGGAGCAGGAGCGTGGCATCACTATCACGTCAGCTGCAACCACCTGCACCTGGAATGACCATCGTATTAATATCATAGATACTCCTGGCCACGTTGACTTTACTATTGAAGTTGAGCGCTCGTTGCGGGTTCTTGATGGTGCAGTAGCAGTGTTCTGTTCTGTTGGTGGTGTAGAGCCGCAGTCGGAAACCGTGTGGCGTCAGGCTGATAAGTACGGTGTGCCCCGTATCGCTTTTGTAAACAAGATGGACCGCGTTGGTGCTGATTTCTTTCGCGGCGTCTCGATGATAAAAGATCGGCTGAAAGCCAATCCTCTTCCCATTCAGTTGCCGATTGGCAAAGAGGAAAACTTCAAGGGGATTATCGACCTTGTTACAATGAAAGCTATTTTGTGGGATGACGAGACACTTGGTGCGACTTTCCGTACTGAAGAGATTCCTGCTGATCTGCTCGATGAGGCTGTTGAATACCGTGAAAAAATGATTGAAGAAATTTCCAGCCACGATGATGCCCTCATGGAGAAGTACCTTTCCGGTGAGAAGTTGAGTGAGACTGAAATAAAGGCAGCCATTCGCGCCTGTACTATAGCAATTCATTTCTGTCCGGTTATCTGCGGTTCTTCTTTCAAGAACAAGGGTGTGCAGAACCTTCTTGATGCAGTTGTTGATTACATGCCTTCTCCAATGGATATTCCTGCCATCAAGGGTATTGATGCTGATAAAGGCACAGAAGTTGAGCGTCATGCTTCTGATACGGAGCCCTTTTCCGCTCTGGGCTTCAAAATTATGACCGACCCTTTCGTGGGTCAGCTTACTTTCTTCCGTGTTTACTCCGGTGTTGTTCAGGCTGGTTCATACATTTATAATTCGACCAAAGGCAAGCGTGAGCGCATTGGACGTATCCTTAAGATGCACGCGAACAAGCGTGAAGAGGTTAAGGAAGTTTATGCCGGCGATATTGCCGCTGCTGTAGGCCTGAAATATACAACCACAGGCGATACCCTCTGTGATGAAGATAACGCGGTAATTCTGGAATCAATCGAGTTTCCGGAGCCGGTTATTTCGATTGCAATTGAGCCTAAAACGAAAGCCGAACAGGAAAAACTTGGTTTTGGTTTACAGAAGCTCGCCAGCGAAGATCCTTCCTTCCGTGTTAAAACAGATGAAGAGACCGGGCAGACAATCATCTCAGGTATGGGTGAGCTGCATCTTGAAATCATCGTAGACCGTTTGATGCGTGAATTTAAAGTTGAAGCAAATGTCGGAAAACCTCAGGTAGCGTATCGTGAAACGATTACCAAGAAGGTCAAGGTTGAAGGCAAGTTTGTGCGTCAGTCTGGTGGCCGTGGTCAATACGGGCACGTTTGGCTCGAAGTTGAGCCCCAGCCGGAAGCCGGCAAAGGCTACGAATTCGTTGATGCGATTAAGGGTGGTGTTGTTCCCCGTGAATATATTCCTGCCGTTGATAAAGGCATTAAGGAAGCGCTCGACAATGGCGTTTTAGCCGGATTCCCGGTTGTTGATGTCAAAGTTACACTCATAGACGGCTCGTATCATGAGGTTGACTCCTCCGAGATGGCTTTTAAGATCGCCGGTTCTATGGGTTTTAAAGAAGGCTGCTCAAAAGCTGGTCCGATTATTCTTGAGCCTATCATGTCCGTTGAGGTTGTTGTACCCGAAGAGTATATGGGAGATGTTATCGGTGATCTTAACTCAAAACGCGGACGCATTATGGGTATGGACTCCCGCGCTGGTGCCCAGGTTATCACATCCATGGTTCCACTCGCACAAATGTTCGGATATTCAACTGATCTGCGTTCAGCTACGCAAGGTCGCGCTACATATGCAATGACCTTTGACCATTATGAGCC
>JBAVTM010000046.1:0-6117 GCA_049696195.1 Desulfuromonadaceae bacterium
ACACTTAAAGATGGTGCCGTCATACCCCACCACCAGATTGTTGATCAGCTCAATCATGCAGACCCCCATGTGCGGCTTATCCATGGAAAAACCGCGGCGCAGGGTTTCCTGGCGCAGAAAGAGATTCGCCTCGATCAGCCACGGTTCACTGCCGATAGCGCAGACAGAGCTGTGGGGATCATGCCCTCCCGACTTGGGATGGATCGGGGCGAATTGAACCGCCCCCATTTTTACCGGATCAATGCCCGCGTCAAGCAGTGCATCAAGCATCGCCGGAAACTCGCGGTAGTTATCACGGGTGAAGGTCCCGCCCGGCTTGAGTATAATCAAATTAAAGACTGAGCTCAAATTCTCTAGGATAACACTGAAACTCCCCTGTCCGGAAACGAAGGGGCGCTGGCTGTTGTGAATCTCCGCCGGCCCGTCCAGAGTGACCTGGGCGCTTGTCAGTCCGAAGGGAAGCAACTCCTCCACAAGCGACCGGGTTAGCAGAGTGGCATTTGTTACGAGGCTGCAGGAAAACTTCGTACCGGAGCAGTCTGCCGCTTCCTGTAGGGCACCGGCGATCTCCTTAAGGCGCTGCACCGCCATGAGCGGCTCGCCTCCGTAGAAACGGAGTTCCACGTCACGTCCACACTCAATTTGCTCACGCGTGACATGGGCAACCAGCAGTCGGGCGGTTTCTGTGCTCATGATATGGTTTCCGCGGAAGTGATCCTCAAAACAGTAGGGACACGCCAGGTTACAATCCAGCGTCAGAACCACCGTGGCAGCAAATGTGCCGGAGTTGCTGTTGGTTTGGTCAACCAGCTTGGCCATCGCCTCCCGCTCTGCCACCGGATCGTCCACCCATAGTTCGAGACGGCGCAGAGTGTCTCGCTCGGACTCGGACAGGAATCCGTTATTGGCACTTGTGAGCAGCTGTCCGGGAACCCTGACCAGCGAACCTTTTTTGGTGGAATAGAGGAGGACAAAACCGGGATGGTCTGGTGATGGAAATGTTTTAAGATAGCGGGACAGCGGCATAAGGCAACTCCAAAATAGATAATGGGGAGCGTAAAGCTCCCCATCAGTTGCTCCAGCTGGACTTATCAGCTGCGGGCACTTCCTGCTCCGCTCGCGCAGCAAGCACTGACCATCTCCGTGTTTTCCACCCCTTCATCCAGAACTTCGATTCCCATGGTGTCACCTCCGTGTGGATTGGACTTCATGGGTAGTATTGATAGAGCATTCACAATAAATTATCAATACAGTTTGTTGGCAGCATATTCGCCGGGTTCAATAATTAAAACCCGGTAAAAATCGCCGTTTTTACTGCTTGAGCTTGTATATACTTTGCAATAGACAGCAAGCCGTCAGCTATGTTACAAATTTTCACTTCTCATGAGAATCATCACCACGTCACATACCCTTCGGGCACTCATTCTAACTCTCTGCCTGGCTATCTGGCTGACACCGGCTTACTCTTGGGGTGAGGAGGACGAAGATACTGCGGAGCTTTTCAGCGCCGGACAGGATCAGATCGTTTCAACCTCCCGCATCCCCCGGCCAACTTCCAGGATTGCTGAAAACATCAGTGTTATCACCGCCGAAGATATCACCCGCCTCAATGCTCACACTCTGGCGGATGTGCTGCAGACAGTGCCCGGCATTCAGCTCGACTACCTCCGCACCCCAAGCACTTTTGCTTTTTTCAGTATCCAGGGGGCGCTGAACACTACGGTGCTGGTGCTGGTCGATGGCATCCGCCAGAACGACTTCGGTCAGAACATGGCAATCCCTGGACTGATCCCGGTCCAGCAGATCGAGCGGATCGAAATCATCAAGGGTTCCGCATCGGCTGCCTGGGGTTCGGCGCTTGGCGGCGTGATCAACATCATCACCAAGGCTCCGGATTCGGAACGAGTTGCATCTGGCATGGTTTCAGGTTCTATCGGCACCAAACTCACCGCAGACAGCCGCGCCGAACTGAGCGGCACCAAAGACCGTGTCGGCTACTATCTGACCGCCGGCAACATCCGCTCTGACGGCCTTTCCCCCAATACCGGCACCAACCTCACCAACCTCTACGGCAAACTCTCGTACGCACTTCCGACTAACGGCACGGCAACCTTCGGTCTATGGCAACTTAACGCCAATCCGGGACTGGATGAAGCGGACGTCGGTCCTCCCCGGAATTGGGGTTTTATCCATGACAACAACGAGTATCACCGCACCAACGGCTTCCTCAAACTCACCCAACCCCTCGGCAGCAATGTGACTCTCGACATTGACGGCTATCTTACCAGGCGGGATGACCATACCAAATATGGCGGCCTTGATGGGAACGGCGCTATTACCTTTTTCAATGATTATACCTTGCAGGAAAAAACGCGTGGAGCAAACGCGCGCCTTACGTGGGGCGGCAACCAGCTAAATCTGGTGACCGGTGTTGAATATGGTCATATCGATTCCGTTAGTAAGGACCAGCTGAGCACCGCCCCGCCAACTTATGACCTGAACTGGGACCGATGGGCCCTGTACGGAAACGGTTCTTATACGATTGATCACTTGACGATTCTCCCAGGC
This sequence comes from Desulfuromonadaceae bacterium, assembly GCA_049696195.1. Classification (GTDB taxonomy): domain Bacteria; phylum Desulfobacterota; class Desulfuromonadia; order Geobacterales; family Pseudopelobacteraceae; genus JACRCG01. Next base: position 2,569 of record JBAVTM010000046.1, read on the forward strand.
GTACGCTGGGATCGCACCGGCATATCCGGCGATTCGACAAGCTACACACTCGGCGCCACCTATCAGCTTACCGATAACACGACACTGCGTGCCTACGGCGCAAACGGATATTCTCTGCCATCTCCTATCGATTTGACAGACCATCTCCAAAAAATAAGGACTATCCAGGCTGGTATTGAAAGCGGTGCGGTTCCGTACCTCTGGCTGAAAGGCACCTATTTTTACAACACCCTGCGCAACAGTCAATCATCCAGTGGTTCACAAACGGTAACCGACCAGAACCGTCAGGGGTTCGAGATTGAAGCCCGCACCACTCCGTTCTTAAATCTCTCACTCGCCGGCGGCTACACCTATCTGTACGCCAAAAACAGCGACACGGGCGAGCGCCTGCAGACCAATTCCGACCAGACTGTTCCACCGCACGCCGTCAAGCTGGCCCTTAACTATAATCACGCCGATATCGGCTTACGCGGCGCTCTGACCGGCAACTATGTCTGGTGGAACTCGCCTGCTGACTATCCTTCCCGTAGTGCCGGAATGATCTGGGACCTGCATCTTAACTGGAAACTGAAAACGGATTCCAGGCTGTCGCCGGAGCTTTTCCTCTCAGGTCATAACCTGTTCAATGGCGTACAAACCACTGACAAAGAACTTTACACCAACGCGAAGCGCTGGTTCGATGGCGGATTGAGGGTGAGCTTCTGATGAGACGCCTTCTCCTCCTCATACTCGCCCTGGCGACCCTGTTCCCCTCCCTGGCACAGGCCTATGACGTGCTGGTGCTGCTGAGCCAGCGGAATCCGGCCTATGACGAGGTGCTGAAAGGGTTCCGCTTCGAGCAGAAAACATCCCTGAGGCTGCTGGTGCTGGCCGATTACGCTGAAATCGACATCGTCCGGATCGTGCGCGAGGATCACCCCCGTTTGATCCTCGCGGTAGGCGACGCCGCCCTGACGGCGACCCGCAAGGTGCAGAACACTCCGGTCTTCGCCCTGATGGCGCTCGGCATCCACAACCGGAAGTCTGCCCAGCCGAATCTGACCGGCATCGGCATGTACGCGCCGCCGGAACGCTTTATCAGCATGTTCAGGGCACTGAAAACCCGGCGCGTCGGTGTCATCTACAATCCGGCCAGAAGCGGCTGGTATCTGCGGCAGGCCCGGCAGGCCGCCGAAGAGGCCGGTATCGAACTGGTAATCCGGGAGGTATCCAAACCCCGCGAAACAGTTGACCAGCTGTCGACACTGGCCGGCAGGGTGGATGCCCTCTGGATGCTGCCCGACAGCACGGCGGTCACACGGGAAACTACCGAGGCATATTTCCATTTCGGCCAGCAGCAGGGTGTCCCGGTCGTCTCTTTTGCCCCCAATTATTTAGGGTTAGGGGCGGCGGCCGTGCTTGAAATCGACCGGGTCGAGTTGGGCCGTCAGGCTGACGCCATGGTTGCGGCACTCCTGAAAGGCGGCAGCATGCCGCTCGCCTTTCCAAACGGCGCCACAGTCAGGACCAATTCCAGCATATTGAGACGCCTGGGTTCTTCCTTTAATGAGAGTGATTTCCAGTTGAAATAACAATCAGGTAATGTATATTTGTTTTTGCGCTCTCCGGAATAACTGTTCCCATTTTAAAATTATCAACGCAGCGAAGGATTGCCCATGCAACTCTATACGCGATGGTCAAGCTTCCGCACCAGTTTTCAATGCAAACTCTTCCTCATCTTTACCCTGCTGACTTTTCTGATCTCCTGCCTGCTCGGTACAATCTATGTTGTCAGTGAAATCCGTACAGCACGGCGCCTGGCCATAGAACAGCTCCAGCTCCGGGCAAGGCATCTGGCCGATTCAGTCCGACTCCCGCTGTATGCCGAAAACCGTGACATGTTGCGCCGTCTGGCCGAGCAGGAGGCTGAGGGGCCGGAAATGCGCGCGGTGGTGATCAGCGCGTCGGACGGCAGGGTGCTGTCTGAAGTTCATTTCCCTGGTTCTTCCGGCCCAAACGGGACCATCAGCCGATCGGTGGTGGTACAGAGCAGCCCCCTGGCGAATTCGGTTGAATCATCCATGACTGCCGGCCAGGATACCTCCGCAATCCCGCTCGGCACCGTCCGCATGGAACGGGGAACGGCCGACCTGTCACGTGCTCTCCTTCATGTCGTCATATTCTCCGCCGGCGCGGCCATCGTCTTCTGGCTGTTGGTCTCCCTGCTCTGCTTTCTGGTGCTCCGGCGGGTAACCCGCTCTTTCAACACCCTTATGCACGGCATACATGCCATGCAGGAGGGTGATTTCACCTCCCGGATCAAAATCGAATCCGACGATGAACCAGGCAGGGCGGCAGGTGCGATCAACAATCTGGCGAGCGCATTACAGCAGCGCGTCAAGGAGAACATCCGTCTCCAGGAAGAGCGTCTGGATTTCGAGCGCCAGATGCTCCATGCGCAGAAACTGGAGAGTCTGGGGGTCATGGCGGGAGGTGTTGCCCATGATTATAACAACCTGTTGCAGTCGATTCTCGGCAATATCGAACTGGCCTCGATGAAGCTCGATCCAGAATCGGAGGCCCGTAACTTTCTCACCAACGCCATAAATTCAGGCAGACACGCAACCCACCTTACCGGCTTGATGCTGACCTACGTCGGCAAGGGATTTATCAACAAAACGAAACTGGACCTGAATAAGCTTGTTGGGGAGAATGCCGACATGCTGCGTACGGCAGCCTCTCCGGCTGTCACGATACAACTGCGCCTCGCTTCGGAACTGCCGGCTATAAGTGCGGATAAAGCCCAGATACAGCAGGTGGTCATGAATCTGGTTATCAATGCAGCGGAGTCCCTCCTGGAGCAGCCGGGTATTGTCACGCTTACCACCGGCGTCCAGAGATGCGAGCAGACCTGTCTGGCAGCCAGCCGGCTGAACGAAAAACCTGCACCTGGGCGCTTTCTGTTTCTGGAGGTCAGCGATAACGGCTGCGGCATGAGCAAAGAAACGCTTCAACGCCTCTTCGACCCCTTCTTTACAACAAAATTTACCGGTCGCGGGTTGGGCATGTCGGCAGTTATGGGAATAATCAGGACACACGGCGGCGCCCTGTTTGTTGAAAGTAAGCCCGGCAGCGGCACAACCTTCAGGGCGCTGTTCCCGGTCCCGGAATCAGCACTGCCGGCAACGGTTCACGAAACCATTGCGCCCCCTCCAGTACAATGCAGCCTCCCGGAAAGCCCGTTTTCCGGGGTGGTCCTCGTTGTAGATGATGAGAAATCCGTCCTGAAGATCTGCACGAAGATGGTCACACTCTGCGGTTTCAGTGCGATTACCGCCTGCGACGGCATCGATGCGGTCGCCAAATTCCGCGAACATGCCGATGATATTGTCGTCGTCCTGATGGATCTGACGATGCCGAATATGGATGGAATAACCGCCATGAGCGAAATCTGCAGCATCAGACCGGACATCAAGGTGATCCTTTCCAGCGGCTTCAGCGAAGAGGAACTGGGTGATCGGATCTCCAGCCGGGCCCCTTCCGGGTTCATCCGCAAACCGTACAGCTTTA
>JBAVTM010000047.1:0-7130 GCA_049696195.1 Desulfuromonadaceae bacterium
GGTGATAATCGACCAGCACGCTGCCAGTGAGCGGGTGGCCTACCAGCTCCTTAAGCAGCAGAGTCGGAGCGGCGGGATAGAGTCACAGCGCCTGCTGTTTCCCGAAACGGTTGAACTCTCATTCAGCGAGGTAGCGGTGGCGGTCAGGTTCAGTACCGATCTGGCGGGGATCGGTTTTGAGCTTGAGCCGTTTGGCGGCACGACGGTCATGGTTTCTGCGGTTCCCCGCCTGGTTGTCAAAAAAAATCCGATCCTGCTGATCCGCGATATTCTGGCTGATCTGGAACGGTTCGGCACAAGCGCAGCTTTTAATGAAGCATTGGAAAGCCTCCTTTCCCGTATCGCGTGCCACTCTGTTATCCGTGGAGCTCATCCGCTCGAGAACCGGCAGATTACCGAGTTGCTTTACCAGATGGATCATACTGATTTTGCCGCCAGCTGTCCCCATGGCCGCCCGGTATCGCACGTGGTGACCCTTGCGGAATTGCAAAAGATTTTTAAACGGACATGAATTCCATTGCCGCTGACAAGATTCTGGTCATTTGCGGTCCGACCGCTTCCGGGAAAAGCGATCTGGCCCTGCAGCTCGCGCATGCTCTGGATGCCGAGATCGTTAATGCCGATTCGATGCAGGTATATCGAGGGTTCGATATCGGAACAGCCAAACCTTCGGCAGAGCAGCAAGCCGAGATCCGTCATCACCTGATTGATATTCTGGATCCGGATCAGCAGTTTTCCGCCGCTGACTTTGCCGCCGCCGCCGATGCTGCTATTAGGGATATTCTCAGCCGGGGGAAAAGGGCCATAGTCGTCGGTGGTACCGGCCTCTACATCAAATCTCTTGTGAAGGGGCTGGTCGATTCACCCGGTGGCGGCGGTGAGCTTCGTCTGGCTTTGCAGGACGAGGCGGACAGGGTTGGCAATGAGGTTATGCTGGAGCGTCTGCGTCTGGTTGATCCTGAGCTGGCAGCCAGCCTGCACCCCAACAATCTGCTGCGCATCATCCGTGCTCTTGAAGTGTTCCAGAGCACCGGAATCCCGCTGTCCCGCTATCAAAACGAACATGCCTTTGCCACCCGGCGCTATGACACACTACAGTTCGGCATTTCAGTTGACCGCGCAGAGCTATACCGGCGAATAGATGAGCGGGTCGAGCGAATGCTGGACGCCGGCCTGTTGGGCGAGGTAAGCGCCCTGCTGGCCGCCGGATTCGGTCGGGATCTCAAGTCGATGCGCTCGATCGGCTATAAGGAAGCGGCTGCCCATCTGTGTGGTGAACTTTCCCGTGAAGAGGCCGCCCGCCTGATCAAGCGCGATACGCGTCACTACGCCAAGCGTCAATTGACCTGGTTCAAGGCCGATCCTGACATATTGTGGTTTGAATATCCCGGGAAGTTTGGTACTATTCTTAATCATGCAATTAAATTTTATGAGTGACGGGAGGGGTAAGGCAATGTCCAAGGCACCTTTTAATATTCAGGACCAGTACCTCAATCAGGCCCGCAAGGAGCGGGTGCGGGTAGCGGTAGTCATGATGTCGGGTGACAAGCTGGAAGGATTCATCAAATCATTCGATAATTTTTCCGTGTTGCTCGACTCCGGCGGTGACATGCTCATTTACAAGCACTCCATTGCTACCATCACTTCTGCGGATGGAGCGTTCCGCCTGCATCAGTAATCAATCTTCAGCGCCTCTCGGGACCACCATGCCCGGGGGCGCTTCTCGAAAACGACCCATGCCCAAAAGTACAAAAATCTTCCTTGCCGTAGCAATCCTGCTTATTATTATTGCGGCTTCCGTGGTTTATTACTCATCCACTGTTTTCCTGCAGCTGTTCATCGCCTTCGTTCTCGCCTACATACTGAACCCGATGGTGGATCTCCTTGAGCGCAAAGGGATACGGCGCCTGTACGGGATTCTGATCGTCTTCTGTCTGACGATGATCGTCTGCAGCGGTTTTGCGGTTTTTCTCGTCGTTTCGATGACGACCGAGTTTTCAAACATGCAGCTCAATCTGCCCGCCTATGTCCGGCATCTTTACGAAATAACTCCCGCTTCGATAAAGGGGTATTTAGGGGTTGAAACTCCCGACAGGCTCACACTGCAGCTGAACGAACTGCTGCAGCAGGCCCGCAGTGCAGCCCCCGATCTGCTAAAACCGCTGCTGGCGTTCCTGCAGAAAGCGCTCACTTCGACGGTAGGCGTCCTTCTTGCCCTGCTGGGGTATCTGATCATCCCGGTCTATCTTTTTTACCTGCTGTTTGATCTGCCGCAGCTCAAAACCTTTATTGAATCGTATATCCCGGAACGCTTTCGTCCGGCTTACACAAAAAAACTGTCAGAAGTCGATGCGGTGCTTTCCGGCTTTGTCCGGGGGCAGCTGTCGGTATGCATTATACTGGCACTCCTCTACAGTGTGGGCCTGTACGTCATCGGCATAGATCTGGCGATTGTCATCGGCACGCTTGCCGGTGTCACCTTCATCATTCCCTATGTCGGCACAATTCTCGGCATCTGTCTTTCGGTCGTCATGGCGCTGCTTAAATTTAATGACATCCTCCACCCGCTGCTCTGTCTCGGATGGTTCGGGTTTGTCCAGCTGCTCGAAGGCGCCATTATCACTCCCAAGATTGTCGGCACCACGGTCGGATTGCACCCCCTGGTGGCTATTGTGGCACTGCTGATCGGAGGCCAGATCTTCGGCATTCTCGGCATGCTGCTGGCGGTACCGGTCACTGCCGTGTTGCAGGTATTCCTCCGCTCCCTGGCCGAGTACTACCGTGCCTCCGCGTTTTACCGGGAAGGGTGACGATATGGCAGGCCTTCGAATTGAATCAGTCGCTCCCGGTTCGATTGCCGACGATCTGGAGGTGGCGCCCGGCGACCGTCTGCTGGCTGTTAACGGCCGGCCGCTACGTGACCTGATCGATTACAGCTACTACACCGCTTCCGAAGAAGAGTTGCTGCTGGAGATTGAAAAGCCTGATGGTGAACTGTGGGATCTGGAGGTCGAACGAGGCGCCGGAGAGCCGCTCGGGCTGACATTTTCTGCTCCTGCTCCCGCCCGGTGCGCTAACAACTGCCTTTTCTGCTTTGTGCACCAGCTCCCCAAAGGTCTTCGCAAGCCGCTGTACGTCAAAGATGAAGACTATCGCCTCTCCTTTTTAAACGGCACCTATGTTACGCTGGCAAACATTAAAACCTCGGCACTGAATCGCATCATCGAGCAACACCTCTCCCCCCTGTATATATCAGTTCACGCAACCAATCCGGCTTTGCGGGAGCGTTTGCTCGGCACGTCCGGCATCCCTCCCATTCTGGAGCAGCTGCAACGGCTGGCCGCCGCGCGGATTGACATGCATACGCAGGTGGTGCTCTGCCCCGGCCTGAATGACGGAGAAGAGCTGCAGCGCACCGTGGCCGATCTGGCCGCTCTCTTCCCGGCGGTACAGTCATTGGCGATCGTTCCGCTCGGTCTTACGAGACATCGCCAGAAACTGCCGGAGTTGACACCGGTTAACGCCGAATATGCCAGGGGATTTATTTCAATCTGGCAACCGCAGGCTGAAACTCTGCGTAGAAAGCTGCGGCAGCCGTTCCTTTTTCTGGCGGACGAATTTTACCTCAAGGCCGGTCTGCCATTCCCGCCGGTAAAAGAATACGGTGATTTTCCGCAGATCGAAAACGGTGTCGGCATGGTGCCGCTCTTTTTAAAGGAAGCTGCCCGGCTGTTGCGGAGGGTCCGGCCTATTGGAACGTTTCGTGCGACGGTGGTCACCGGTGTTTCGTCGCTTGGATTTGTCAGGGACTTTCTTTCTCAGCTGGGAGAGAAGAGCGGTGTCGACATTGTGCCGCTGGCGGTTGAAAACAGACTCTTCGGAGCGAGTATTACGGTAAGCGGACTGATCGCGGGCAATGATATCGTCGCGGCGCTCGCCGGTTTCGACGTAGGTTCATGCCTGCTCGTGCCGGACGTCATGCTGAAAGAGGGGGAGGGTGTGTTTCTGGACGACGTTTCGCTGGATGGGCTGGAACAGCTGATCGGATGCCCGGTCACAGTCTTCGATTCGACTCCAGCAGGATTCTACAAGGCACTACGCTCCATTAGCAAGAGGTTTAAGCATGCGGAGTGTTGATAGTAAACTGAGCGCCGTCAGCCACGTTTGATGCGGTGAGAGAACCGCCAAAATGTTCTGTGATGATGTTTTTTGACATGTACAGCCCGATGCCGCTCCCTGTCCCATGTTTCTTGGTGGTGAAGTAGGGGTCGAATATCTGCCCGATGATAGTGTCGGGAATCCCGCCAGCATTATCCCGTACCCTTACAACGGCCTGTCCATCCACACTCGATATGCTGACAGTAATAACCGGTTGCTCCACCCCTCGTCCAAGCAGCGCATCTTTGGCGTTATTGAGAAGATTGAGCAGGACCTGATTATACTCGTTAAAATATCCCTCGACCGCAACACCCTCTTCCGTCTGCTCAATAACGAGCCGAATACCCCGTATTGACAGGCTCGCCTCAATCATGGCAACTACTTTAGCCAGACTCTGAGATATGCAAAATATTTTCTTTGTATTATCAGGTCTGAAAAAATTGCTGAAATCATTGATGGTCTGGGACATGAACATGATCGTATTCATAACCTTGGCCACGTCACCCGTCAGCACTTCTGGGGTCAACGTGCCAAGGTCATAGTCTGTTTTGATGTTCTGGACGATCAAGCCCAGATTGTTGAGTGGTTGACGCCATTGGTGGGCAATATTGTTGATCATCTCTCCCATTGCGGCCTGACGCCCCTGGGCCAGCATGACCCTGTCCTTCGTGCGCAGCTCAGTCAGTGCACTGTCGATGCGCTTCTCAAGTGAACTGTTGAGGGTTTCCAATTGGCACTGTTTTACCGATAGCTCCTCCTGAGCCATCTGGCGGTCCGCCACCTCCTCCTCCAGTAGAGCGGCCTGCATGCGCAGTTTGTTCTCTATCTGCTGCTGCTGCTCGGTCTTTTTTTTCAGATCGGCGGTCATGACGTTGAACGCAGATGTCAGTTCTCCAATTTCGTCATGTGAGGTGACCGCACTCACCACGTCCAGTTGCCCTGCTGTGACCTTTTTGACATTGTTTGAAAGGGCGACAATCGGCCTGGTGATTTTAGAAGCAAACAACCACGCGCCAATACTCCCTATCAGCAGGATCAGCCCGATGAATGGAGCACCATTCAGAACCATACCCTGCTGATCTGCCTTGAGCATCTCCTCTGATATTCCAATGTGAACGCGGCCAAAGTCACTCTGCTGGATAGCCACCGACACATCCTCCAGCTGCCCTTGCTCGGTCTGCAGCGTCTGGATAAGAGGCGTTACGGTATTCATATCAACCCGGTCAAGCTTCAGAAGATCGCGTGGGAATCCTCGGCTAAAGGTGTGAACAACGACCTGCTGATGTTTCGTGACGATATAGATGTATCGGATATCGTCTTCGTTTCGTTTCAAGTCGTTGATCAGAAGCTGCAGGGCAATGTAATTTTCGGTTATGATCGGTTTTATTGAGGCTTCCGCGAGATTTCGAGCTATCGAGGCGCCCCGTTTATGAAGCTCCTTTTCCAACTGTTTGTTGAATTCACCGCGCACATACAGCAGCAACGCCAGAGAGACAAAGAGTATCAAGCTGCAGATGCCGAAGATATACTGTGTTTTAAGAGGAGCCGATCTCATTTCACCGGTTTCCGCCGCCCCGTTATCCAGACGTTGATTGCGCGAATACTGTCGTAGTTTTTGTCATCACCGGCAATAAAGCCGTCGATCATCATCCCCTTCAGAATATCCTGCCCTTCCGGATCGTGTGAAGCGGCCAGCAGAATTTCTTTAAGTCTCTTCTTGATTTCTGGGTCCAACCCGGCACGGACAACTACTGGTGGGATTCCATAGGGCTCTGATTTTACAATAATCCTCGTTTGACCGGTAAGCTCCGGTTTCTTGAGTGCGGTGTACTCCCAAATCAGGCTGTCAACCGCCGCTCCGTCGACAAGCTTTTCAGCGACCGCCCGGATGGATTTATCGTGACCATAGGTGTACTCGACTCGGGAAAAATAACTCTCTGGAGTTTCTTTCATCTTTGCCAGCATATAGGTTGGTACCATTTTGCCGGAATTTGATTTGGGATCGGTAAACGCGAAGACTTTGCCCCGCAAATCCTTGAAACTCGTGATGGCGCTGTCTTTATGCACAAGTATGTATGAGTGATAGATCGGTTTTCCCTGTACAAGTGGCATGGCCAACAACTGCAGATTGAATTTTGCTTTGCCTTCAACATAGGGGCCGGCACAGACGAAGGCCGCATCAACCCCGCCCGATTCCAGCAACCCGTTCATCTCGTCGTAGTTTTCCCGGTCTACCAGCTGTACCGGTCGCCCCAGTCTTTTTTCGATGTAACTCTGAAGTCGCTGATAATAAATATAACCTTCTCTGGGGGTAATCATGGCACCCATTCCGATCCGCAGCGGCTGTACTTTTGGGACGGAAGCCGGCTCCTTTGCCGTTTCAGTCGTTTTTAGGCTGATCTGGGGCGGTTCAGTGCGGTTACAGGCAACCACGGCCAACAGGCAACCGAGTATCAACACCAAATACCGCAGATTAATTGTTAGTTTCATGCATGAACCTCCAGATTGAATACAGTAATTGTCGAAGGCGGGTGCCTTATCCGATGGGTTGATTCCTCTATTGCATAAAAAACAGGAACAGCAAGTGACGGGAAGGATAGCCCTCTTAATAAACGAGGGGGTTCCTGTGTGGAGCCCCCTCATTCGTGCCGCTACTATTGCTGAAACGTTACAAAATTGCAATAAAACTTTTCAGCACGTCATCAGAAACATCCGGTCACTATCCATGATGATCAGTAATTGCCCGATGATGAATTCCCGGCCGATGCCGCCGGTGAGTACCATCGAGGATCTAGATGACGTTAGTTACACTTCTTACATAAAAAGGGACTCCGTTGTGGAATCCCTTCTTGTCTGCCGTCCTATCTTTTGACAACCATGCGCCGCTGCATCCGCCCCCCCATGGAGGCCATCTGGTGCTTTTGGAGGGCACCCAGGCTTTCAAGGTGGAACTGGAACCATAAATCACCATA
>JBAVTM010000048.1:0-1823 GCA_049696195.1 Desulfuromonadaceae bacterium
AGTTAAAATCATGAGTAATCTTGAAGTAATCATAAGGCAAAAAGAGTAATAAATCTGGCAATGGCCTGAAGAGCGAAACATATATGATGCCTACTCTATCCACCCGCCACCCAGTACCATCTCGCCATCATAGATAACGGCGGCCTGCCCCGGCGTTACAGATGTCTGGGGAGTATCGAAATACACTTCAAATCGATCATCTGCCAGCATGGCCACCCGGCACGGCGCCGGCTTGTGCCGGTAGCGAATTCGACACGCGGCGCGAAACTCCGTCTCTGCCGGGGGACTGCTCCAGGTTGCGCGAGCCGCAGTCAGCGTTGATGTAGCCAGCTCGCGTCGCTCCCCAACCACGACCCGGTTCTTTTCGGTGTCGATAGCACATACATGCAGCGGCTGTTGCCAGGCAATCCCCAACCCTTTGCGCTGTCCGACCGTATAGCGGTGCACTCCAGAGTGGCGACCGATCACGGAGCCATCAACAGTCACGATCTCACCCGGCTTCTGCGCGACGCCGTGATTTTCCAGAAATTTCACGTAGTCATTGTCAGGTATGAAGCAGATCTCCTGGCTCTCATGCTTGTGCGCCACCGGAAGCGCATACTCAGAGGCGAGCCTCCGGACATCGGTTTTTTCAAGTTGCCCCACCGGAAACACGATCTGCTGCAACTGCTCCTGGGTCAGGGTAAAAAGAAAGTAGGACTGATCCTTGGCAGGATCGAGACCGGTCAGAAGCCATTTTCTGCCGCGCTCATCCTCGGAGATGCGGGCATAATGACCGGTTGCCAGCAGGTCCGCCCCCATTTCCGTTGCCTTCTTGAGCAGCAGGTCGAATTTGATCAGGTCGTTGCAGCGTATACACGGGTTTGGGGTGCGCCCGGCCGCATATTCGGCAATGAAGTAGTCGATTACCTGCTCCTTGAACTCGGCCCGCATGTCGATTACTTCGAAGGGAATACCCAGCTTTTTTGCCACCCGACCGGCATCCAGAACATCGTCAAGCGAGCAGCAGGTTTTCACCCGGCAGCCGGGTATTTTTTCAATCGGGTCATAGAGCTGCATCGACACCCCAATCACATCGTAACCCTGCTCCTTGAGCAATGCCGCACTGACCGAGGAATCAACGCCACCGCTCATGGCTATCACAACACGCTTATTGGTCATCTCCGATTCAAGGCTCCTAAATCTGGTAGTCATCGACAAAAACCCTGACCTGACGCGGGCGTACATACACGTGCTCCCCATCCTGCAGCCCGAGATTCTGGAACACGTCCCTGGTCAGTTCCGCTTCGACGAATTCGTTATTGCCTTCAATCGCCAGGGTGATCCGGACCGCCGGTCCCAGTTTCTGAATATGTTTGACCACGGCGCTAAGTGCCGTTGAATCCACGGGACTGCGCTCGATCTCGATGTCATGGGAACGGACGTAGGCCACGGCGTTCTCGTCCGGCTCCTGCTGAAGCTCCCCCTGCTGGTGGCTGCGGCCGTGGAACAGGTTGACGTTGCCGAGGAAGTTGAGCACGAAGGGGTTGGCAGGATGTTCGTAGACCTGGTCGGGAGTGCCGGCCTGTTCGATCCTTCCCTTGTTCATGACCACGATGCGGTCGGCGACCTCCAGGGCCTCCTCCTGGTCGTGGGTGACGAAGACACTGGTGACATGGATTTCGTCGTGCAGCTTGCGCAGCCAGCGGCGCAGCTCGGCCCGCACCTGGGCATCCAGGGCGCCGAACGGCTCGTCCAGCAGCAGCACCTGCGGCTCGACCGCCAGCGCGCGGGCCAGGGCGATGCGCTGGCGCTGACCGCCGGAAAGCTGGGCAGGGTAGCGT
>JBAVTM010000049.1:0-9871 GCA_049696195.1 Desulfuromonadaceae bacterium
TCTCTACACCGAGGGAAGCGCCTGGTTTTCCGGTGATGTGGGTTCCAAAGGGAGGATTGCGGTGGGGCAGTTGGCAGACCTGTCGGTGTTGTCGGCTGATTTTTTTGCCGTACCGGTGGAGGAAATCAAAAGGATCAAGGCGGTATTGACTATCATGGGAGGGAGGATCGTGCATGGCAGCGGTGAATTCGGCGGATTAGCTCCTCCGCTCCCGCCGGTCTCTCCTGACTAGTCACCAGCCGGTGCGTATGGCAATACTCCTGACGGACATGAAACCGTTATTGCTGCATCAGCTTTCTGCTGCAATAACCCGCTTCATCAACATACCCATTCAATATTCGGAGACAGCGATCACTGGGGTCTCGGTTGTACGTGCTTCGCGTTTTGAATTGATTGCCACATACCGTTCAAGCTGGGCCGCTTTTGCCTGCTGATCCTCTTTTGGGAGGCGATCATTCTGGACGGAAATCACGCTTTTTTAAATGTTCCGGCCGTTGCCTCGACTGAATTTTGGAGTATAATTAAGTGAACCGGAAGGGGTGATATCAATGCGCATCGGTATGAGTCTGATGATTGGCGGGGTGTGTATGTGTGCCTCTCTGCTGTTTGGCACGCAGGAAAAGATCCGGCTGGTCGGAATCAATGACCCGGTTACGCCGGTGACCGCAAAGTTTCTGCATCGCAACCTTGAGGAGGCGGCCCGCATGGGGGATCGCCTGGTGCTGATCGAGATGGACACCCCGGGAGGGCTTGATACGGCCATGCGTGAGATCGTCAAGGATGTCATGGCCAGCCCCGTACCGGTTGTGGTGTATGTAGCGCCGTCCGGTGCCCGCGCGGCCTCGGCCGGAGCGATTATCGCCCTGGCTGCCGATGTATGTGCCATGGCGCCCGGCACCAATATCGGCGCGGGCCATCCGGTTTCCCTGGGTGAAAAGAGCGACAAGACTGATAAGACCATGGAGTCCAAAGTTGTCAATGATGCCGAGGCATATGCCGAGGGAATAGCCCACAAGCGAGGCCGGGATGAGACGCTGGCTCGGCGGATGGTGCGCGAAAGCCTCTCCTTGAGTGCTGACAAGGCCTTGTCCGGCAAAGTTGTCGATCTGATCGCCAAGGACCGGAGCGATCTGTTGCGGCAACTGGAAGGGAGACAGATCAGCCGGGACGGCCGGGAAGTGGTTCTGCGCCTGGCAGGCGCCGAGGTGGTGACGGCCGGAATGGGGAGGGCGGAGCGGGTCCTGAATGCCATCAGCAATCCCAACGTTGCCTATGTCTTGATGATGCTGGGGATGATGGGACTGTTTTTCGAACTCTCCAATCCCGGGGTAATACTGCCGGGGGTGATCGGCGGCATCTCCCTGATCCTGGCTTTTTTTGCCTTCCAGGCCCTGCCGGTCAATTACGCCGGGGTCCTGCTGATCCTGTTGGGAGTAACGCTGTTTATCGCCGAGATCAAGGTCGTGTCACACGGAATGCTGACACTGGGAGGGGTGATCGCCATGGTGCTGGGATCGCTGATGCTGTTCGAATCGTCGGAGCCATATCTGCAAGTTTCCTGGAGCGTAATCCTGGTAACGGTACTTGCCGTATCCGGGTTTTTCGTTGTCGTCGTGGCCAAGGCTCTCGCTGCCCATCGTCGACTGCCGACGACGGGGCGGGAGGGATTGATCGGGGAGGAGGGAAGGGCTGAAAGCGGGATCGCCCCGGAAGGAAAGGTGTTCATTCGCGGCGAGTACTGGGATGCCAGGAGCGACGAGCCGATCAGCGCCGGGAGCCGCGTCACGGTGGAGGCTGTGGAAGGTATGCACCTCAAGGTACGGAAGGTTTTATAGGGTCAGGACGACTGGTCCTTCGTTTTTTCACAAACCAAAGGAGGTTTGCCATGTTCGATGTTTTCAACTACCTGCCGTTTATCTTCCTGTTCGGCCTTATCGTCATGTTCGTCAGCAGCGCCGTACGAATCCTGCCCGAGTATGAGCGGGGCGTGCTATTCCGGCTGGGGCGGATGGTGGGAGTGCGGGGGCCGGGTCTCTTCTTCATCATCCCCGGCGTCGACCGGCTGGTTCGGGTGACACTGCGGACCGTAGCCTTCGAGGTACCGCCCCAGGACGTCATTACCCACGACAATGTTACGGTCAAGGTGTCGGCTGTCATCTATTTCCGGGTCATGGAACCCCAGAAGGCGATCGTCGAGGTGGAGGATTATCTCTACGCGACCAGCCAGCTGTCCCAGACCACACTGCGGAGCGTGCTCGGTCAGGTGGATCTGGACGAACTCCTTTCCAACCGGGAGAAGATAAACAAGGAGCTGCAGGAAATACTCGACCGCCATACCGGCCCATGGGGGGTTAAGGTCGCTAATGTTGAGGTCAAGAATATCGACCTGCCTCAGGAGATGCAGCGGGCAATCGCCAAGCAGGCCGAGGCGGAACGTGAGCGGCGCGCCAAGGTAATCCATGCCGAAGGCGAACTGCAGGCTTCGGAAAAACTGGCCCAGGCGGCAAAAGTCCTGGCCGTGGAGCCGACCGCCCTGCAGCTCCGTTATCTGCAGACCCTGGCGGAGATCGCCTCAGAAAAGAACTCCACCATCATCTTCCCGGTTCCGATCGACCTGATCAAGATGTTTCTTGAGAAGGCCGGCACGCTGTGACACAAAAAAGCCCATAACAGGATATGCCATGGGCTTGCAGCGATCTATATAGATCAATTCAGTAATCGATACCCTGCTGCGGTTCGATGCCGTCCCGATAGGCGTGCTTGACCTCCACCATCTCGGTCACGGTATGCGCCCGGGCGCAGACCTCCTCGTGGGCATCCCGCCCGGTCAGCACCAGCTGCAGGGACGGTGGTTTGCCATCGAGCAGTTCCAGCACCTGGGGGAGATCCACCAGTCCGAGCTTGAGGGCGTTGTTGATTTCGTCCAGGATGACGATATCGAAATGGCCGGAATGAATCTTCTCGCGGGCCAGCTCGATGGCGCTCTGGGCGTTGGCGCGGTGCTCGTGGTATGGAATCCGGTTGCCCTGGATGCCGCAGAAGCCTTTGCCGGTCTGATGAAACTCAACCAGCGGTGCCAGCCATTTCACCCCGTCAATTTCGCCGCTGTAGAGATCACCCTTCATGAACTGGATGATGCAGACATGCAGCTTGTGACCGACCGCCCGCAGAACCATCCCGAGAGCCGAAGTAGTTTTACCCTTGCCGTTACCGGTAAGCACCACGATCAACCCGATCTTTTTCTTTGTCTCCAGGTGCTGCATATTCAATCGCCGCCTTTCCACTCATGCGTTCTGATTGGCTGACCGTTTTTCGCTTTAGACAGCCTTTTTTCCCTTTCGGGCAAATACTTTCTTTGCTTCCTACGATCATACTACTTCTTTTTGCGTTCTGATGGTACCTTCTCCCAATGTGAAGGCAGATGAAAATGCCGGCACGCAGAGACGGCCTTGTTAAAGCATTGGTAAAACTATCTGGTAATGTTGGCCACCGTAAGCCGGGAGATACAGACGAGTTTACCCTCCTCGTTGTAAATTCTGATCTCCCAGATCTGAGTCGTGTTACCTACATGGATCGGCATTGTTATGCCGGTGACCCACCCACCGGTTACCGGACGGATATGATTCGCATTAATTTCGAGACCTACGATGCGCTTCATACTTCTGTCTATGCACATACTCGCCGCAACGCTTCCCAGTGTTTCGGCCAGCGCGGCCGAAGCCCCGCCATGGAGGATTCCAGCTGACTGTTTTGTCCTCGAATCCACCGGCATCCTCGCCTTCAGGTAATCGCTGCCAATCTCCAGGTACTCGATGCCCAGATGTTCCATCAAGGTATCTTTGGATCCCAGTTTGAGCTGATCCAGTGTTATCGGACTCTTCCAGATGGTCATATCCGGTTTCCCTTCCTATTAGTAAGAAATCAGTCATACAACCTTCAGTACGATCTTGCCCCGTACATGACCTCTCTGGCTCAGCTCCTGGGCGCGGCGCGCCTCTGCAAGCGGCAGTACCGCTTCCAGATTAGGCCGGAGTATCCCGGAATCGACCAGGTTTGCCAGTTCCTCCAGTGCAGCTGCATCTGGCTGGATGAAGACGAAAGCCTGGCGGACGCCGTGGACTGCAGCCTTCTCCGGCAGGGGAGGGGAGACGATGGAAACGAGGATTCCGCCCTTTTTCAGCACCTGCCAGGAACGCTCCTGGGTGTCCCCTCCGATCGTATCAAATACCACGTCAATGTCCCGGGTGATATCCTCGAAGTGTGTCACCCGGTAATCGACCGCCTCGTCGGCTCCCAGCTCCCGCAGGTAATCGTGGTTGTACTCCGAGGCGGTAGCGATGACATGGGCGCCCCGCCACTTTGCCAGCTGTACCGCATAGCTTCCGACACCTCCGGCCGCCCCATGGATAAGGGTCCTCTGGCCCGGCGCCAACCCGGCTACTTCGATGAGCGATTTCCAAGCGGTCAGCCCGGCAAGAGGAATCGCGGCTGCGTGGAGATGGTCGATGGAACCCGGCTTGAATGCCACCTCCGTTTCCCGGATGACGATGTACTCGGCATACGCCCCGTCCCGCAGGAGGTCAGGGCGGCTGAAGACCTCGTCCCCGACCTTGAAACGGGTTACTCCGGGTCCGGTCTCCTCGACCACTCCTGATACGTCCCACCCCATGATCAGCGGCAACGAGTGGGGCACCATTTCACTCAGGTATCCCTCACGGACCTTCCAGTCCACCGGATTGACCGCCGCTGCCTCAACCCGGATCAAAAGTTCGCCGTTTTTCGGCTGCGGGCGGAGCACCTCCTCATAAACCAGCACCTCGGGACCACCGTATGTGTGAATTCGCACTGCATTCATGGTTTCCATACTGCCTCCTTCTCTGGTTATTCGGGTCATTGTGTAAGAACGAGTCATAATTTGTATGTAAGTCACGTCGTGGCGTAATCCACATCATTTCCAGGTTCCGATTCCCGCCGGAAACCGGGACGGTCCGGCTCGAAGACGTTTATGCTGCGATCAGGCGAGGTCGAAACGGTCAAGGTTCATTACTTTTTTCCACACCGCTACAAAGTCGTGCAGGAACTTCTCCCGGGAGTCCCCACTTCCGTAGACTTCCGCCAGGGCCCGGAGTTGGGAGTTTGAACCGAAGATGAGGTCGACACGGGTGCCGGTCCACCTGAGTTCGCCGCTTGTGCGATCACGCCCCTCGAACACGTCGTCGGCTTCCGGGGACGCCTTCCAGGTGGTGCCCATGTCGAGCAGATTCACGAAGAAGTCATTGGTGAGCGTCTCTGGCCGCTCGGTGAAGACGCCGTGTCGGGACTGTCCGAAGTTGGCATTCAAGACGCGCATACCGCCAACCAGAACCGTCATCTCGGGAGCGGTCAGCGTCAGCAACTGCGCCCGGTCAACCAGCAGCTCCTCAGCCGATACAGTGTATTTGCTTTTGAGGTAGTTACGGAACCCGTCTGCAGCCGGCTCGAGTACGGCGAACGCCTCCGCGTCGGTTTGCTCCTGCGACGCATCCGTGCGCCCCGGCGTGAAGGGAACGGTCACAGCGTGGCCGGCATTCTTCGCAGCCTGCTCGACACCTGCGCATCCTCCCAGAACAATCAAGTCGGCGAGCGAAACCATCTTCCCTCCTAACTCCGCACTGTTGAACTCCTTCCGGATTCCCTCAAGGACCTGCAGCACACTCTCCAGTTGGGCAGGCTGGTTAACGTCCCAATCCTTCTGCGGCGCGAGACGGATGCGCGCGCCGTTCGCCCCGCCACGCTTGTCGGAGCCGCGGAACGTGGACGCCGACGCCCAGGCCGTAGAGACCAGTTGGGATACAGACAGTCCCGAAGCGAGGATCCTGCCCTTGAGGTCGGCGATGTCCTGCCCGTCAATCAATATATGGGTAACCGCGGGGACGGGGTCTTGCCACAGGAGATCTTCTGCAGGCACTTCCGCGCCGAGATAGCGCGAGCGCGGTCCCATGTCGCGGTGGGTCAGCTTGAACCACGCGCGGGCGAAGGCGTCCGCAAATTTCTCGGGGTTCTGCTGGTAGCGCCGCGCGATCGGCTCGTAGATCGGGTCGAAGCGCAGGGAAAGGTCCGCCGTGGTCATCATCGGCCGGTGCTTCTTCGACGGATCGTGCGCGTCAACAACCATGTCCTCTTCTGCCACGTCCCTGGCCAGCCACTGATTCGCGCCGGCCGGGCTCTTGACCAGCTCCCACTCGTATTTGAACAGCGTGTTCAGATAGCCCATGTCCCATGTGGTCGGGTGCGGTTTCCAGGCGCCCTCGATGCCGCTGCCGATCGTATCTCCCCCTTTGCCGCTGCCGAAGCCGCTCTTCCAGCCAAGGCCCTGCTCCTCGATAGGGGCGGCCTCAGGTTCCGGACCGACAAGCGCCGCATCGCCCGCGCCATGGCATTTGCCGAAGGTGTGGCCGCCGGCGACGAGGGCGACGGTTTCTTCGTCGTTCATCGCCATGCGTGCGAAGGTCTCGCGAACATCACGGCCGGAGGCAACCGGATCCGGCTCGCCGTTCGGCCCTTGCGGATTCACGTAAATCAACCCCATCTGCACGGCGGCGAGAGGACTTTCCAGTTCCCGGTCACCGCTGTAGCGCTTGTCTCCAAGCCACGTCTCCTCGGCCCCCCAGTAAATGTCTTCTTCGGGCTCCCAGACGTCTTCGCGCCCGCCGCCGAAGCCGAACGTCTTGAAGCCCATCGACTCCAGCGCGCAGTTGCCGGCGAGGATCAGCAGGTCGGCCCAGGAGATCTTCCTGCCGTATTTCTGCTTGATCGGCCAGAGCAAACGGCGCGCCTTGTCGAGGTTGACGTTGTCCGGCCAGCTGTTGAGCGGCGCAAAACGTTGGGAGCCGGACCCAGCTCCCCCCCGGCCGTCGCCGGTGCGGTAGGTGCCCGCGCTGTGCCAGGCCATCCGAATGAAGAGCCCCCCGTAGTGACCGTAGTCAGCCGGCCACCACTCCTGCGAGTCGGTCATCAGCGCAGAGAGGTCCTTCTTCAGGGCCTCCAGGTCAAGTTTTTTGAATTCCTCGGCGTAGTTGAACTCCTCGCCCATCGGGTTGATCATGGAAGAATTCTGATGAAGAATCTTGAGGTTCAACTGGTTTGGCCACCAGTGCTGGTTCGACGTGCCACTGCTGGCCGTGGGTTTGTCAACTCCACCCGTTACCGGGCACTTGTTTTTTTTATTCATCTCTGTTCTCCTTTTCGCCTTTGACCTTATTCTTGTAGCTAATTACCTTGCCGTGTATCGGCAAGCTCCTGAAAGCGCCGGGCTAGTTCGGGCCCTTTGGCACCCTCCTCGTGTTTGAAAAAGACGAATACCTTGTCCCACTGTTGCGCCAGAACCCGATCCAGCCATAGGGCCAGATCATCATCCGTATAATCGGAGCGGCGCAGACGCAGGTACCCCCATGGTGCCGTGCTGATTATTTCCTGTAACGGATGCTCGTCCCAATCCGCCATGCAAAGGCTGCAGCCGTGCGTGCGGAGCAGTTCAAGAATATCTTTGCCGAACCAGCTCTTGCTGCGGAACTCGAATGCACAGGGTATGTTTTTGGGAATCAGTTTGAGAAATTCTTCCAAAACCGCGGGGTTTGCACGAAAACTGCCAGGAAGCTGGAACAGGGCCGGGCCGGTTTTTTTGCCCAGGAGCGACATGGTCTTGAAAAAATAGGCGGCTTCTTCGCTCACGTTCTTCAGCAGTTTGAAATGCGTGATGACCTGGGGCGCTTTGAGCGCAAAGATAAAGTCATCGGGGACCTGTTCCGCCCACGATGTGATGCCGGCGACCGTGGGCATGTGATGAAACGTGTAGTTGACCTCCACCGTGTTAAGCCGTCCGGCGTAGAAAGGCAGCATATCTTTGGGCTGTATTTTCTCCGGATAGAAAAGGCCTTTCCACTCCTTGTAGCCATATCCGCTCGTACCGGCGTAAATTTTCATGGCGAAACTCCTTCACTGATGTTGTCGCGCGCCACTTCTCCGGCGCTCTTGTCTTCGCGCAGCCGCAGGAAAACCGGATGCCTCATGACGCCGTCCCCGGTCCAGCCGGTCAGGCCGACTTCGCAGACCAGCTCCGGCTCTACCCAGGTGGTCGGGCTGCCGGTTTCCGGCGCCACGTCAAACGGGCACTCCTTCCGGATCAGCGGATTCAGCTTCTCACGGATTTCCTGCAGCTCTTTTGACCCAAAGCCGCCTCCCGAGAGGCCGATGTAAACCAGTCTGCCCTCCTGGAAGGCCCCCAGAACGAGGGTACCGAAATGAGGCCTGCTCCCTTTCGGCTCCGTAAATCCGGCGATTACCGCGTCCTGCGTGAGCCGGGACTTTATCTTCAGCCAGTTGCGGCTACGCGAGCCGGCTTCGTACGTGCTCATGGCATGTTTGGCGATGATCCCTTCAAGCCCTTTTAGTGTGGTGGCCCGGAAAAACAGAATCCCCTCGTTTGCGACGTGATCGCTGAAGCGTATTTTAGGGACAGAAGGGAGGATGCTTTTCAGGAGTTCCTTCCGGCGGAGGAGGGGGAGACCGGTCAGGTCATGACCCTTGAAATACAGCAGGTCGAAGACGTAATAGAGCAGGTGACCGCTCCCCGATTTCCCGTAATTCTGGAGCTGTTCGAAATCGGGACGCCCCTGGTCATCCACGACCACGATTTCACCATCCAGAACCGCCTCGAAGTCGAATTTCCGCAGCGCCTCCACAACGGGAAAAAACTTTTTCTCGAACGAAATCCCGTTACGGGAATAGAGCGAAACTCCGCTCTCACGAATCTCGGCTACCGCCCGGTACCCGTCCCATTTCACTTCAAAGAGCCAGTCCGGACCGTCAAACGGTTCCTTGACCGTGGCTGCAAGCATCGGCGCTACTGCGTGCAGCATCGCCGCCACTGGCGCATCGTCCAGGCCGTCACTTTCCAGAGTTTCGTGAAGGCGGATCTGGTGGACTTTCTTCTGGCGGAACGATTTCTGCGTGACATCTTCGAGCTCTTCCTCCAGCGTTTTGTGCGATACGACCGAACGGTTCTCCGTGAGGATGTCACCTGTGGTCGCAAAACGGTCTTTCTTCTTCAGGAGCAACCATGATTTTTCGTCTTTACCGGTTTTGACCAAAGCAAATTCGCCGTGCAGTTTTTCCCCTTCGAGGACAAACTTCAGATCACCTTTGTGCAATCCGTTCAAAAGCCGCTGCTCGTTGTCGTCCCCATCACCGCCAAGCGGGTGATGGTAAAAGCCCCTGTCCCAGATGATGACGCTACCGGCACCGTAATTCCCCTCCGGGATTACCCCTTCGAAATCCTTATAATCGAGCGGGTGGTCTTCAACCATGACTGCCAGCCGCTTTATGGCAGGGTCCAGCGAGGGCCCCTTCGGAACGGCCCAGCTTTTTAGAACTCCTTCAAGTTCCAGCCTGAGATCATAATGAAGGGCCCGGGCCGCATGCTTGTGAATGACAAACCTGAGCCGGCGCCCCTCGTGAGGAATGCCCGCTTGCGGCTCGGGAGTTTTCTCGAATTTCCGTTTGGCTGCGTACTCTGTTAGGCCCATGGTGCATGTTTTCCTCAAGGATATGTAACCCCTCCTGTCCTCCCCTTATCTTAGGGGAGGGACGCGAAATATCGGGTTCCCCCTCTTAAAATCAAGAGGGGGTCAGGGGTTCTTTTACAAATGCGGCAGCCTCTGCTCTTTCACCAGGACCTCTTGGAAAAGGTCACCCGCTTTTTCGGCCCTGCTCACGGCTTCCGAATGGATGATCTGAAACCTTTGCGGATCACCAAGCTTAGCCAGCAGCTCGAGTTCCCGCCATTCGAGGGGAAACGAAACAAAGGGTTTTTCCCGGGCCCGCAGGGAATACA